>NZ_JBEZLA010000120.1:0-9389 GCF_040651925.1 Streptomyces sp. NPDC048349
ACCGCCGGGTGCGTGTTGGTGCCGCGTCAGGGCGCGGGGGCCACGCGCCCCCGCCCCGGGGGCGCGCCCTGGCACAGCCCCCGGGCCCCCCCGGGGGGCGGCGGCCGCGCCCCCCGCTGGGGCCCGCGGCGGCCGGCCGGGGGCCGTCCCCCCCGGCCGGACTCTGGAGGTCCGCCCGGCAGAGCCGGGCGGAGGATCAGGCCTGCGCCGAGATGCGCGCGAGGCGCTGGGCCTCTTCCCGCGTCGAGACCGCGATCGCGTCCTCGTCGGCGAAGAGCAGGCGGTTGTTCTCGACGATCTGCTTGCCGTTGACGAACGACGCGGTGACCGGCGCGGCCGCACCGAAGACCAGCGCGGTGACCGGGTCGGCGATCGAGGAGTGCAGGAACGTGCTCAGGTTCCACATCACCAGGTCGGCGCACTTGCCGACCTCGAGCGAGCCGATGTTGTCGGCGCGGCCGAGGACCTGGGCGCCACCGTACGTACCCAGGCGCAGGGCCTGGCGCGCGTTCAGGGCGCGCTCGCGGTGGACCGTGTTCAGACGGTTGATCAGGAGCGCGTTGCGCAGCTCGGTGTGCAGCTCACCGGACTCGTTGGAGGCGGTGCCGTCCACGCCGAGGCCGACCGGTACGCCGGCGGCCAGCATGTCCGGGACGCGGGCGATGCCGGCGGCCAGACGGGCGTTGGAGGACGGGCAGTGCGCGACACCGGTCTTGGTACGGGCGAACGCGGCGATGTCGGAGTCGTTCATGTGGACGCTGTGCGCCATCCACACGTCCTCGCCGAGCCAGCCGGTCGACTCGAAGTAGTCGGTCGGGCCCATGCCGAACAGTTCCTTGCAGAACTGCTCTTCCTCGACGGTCTCGGAGCCGTGCGTGTGCATGCGCACGCCCAGCCGGCGCGCCAGCTCGGCGCCCTGCTTCAGCAGCTCGGTGGAGACCGAGAAGGGGGAGCAAGGGGCGACGGCGACCTGGGTCATCGCGTCGAAGGAGGCGTCGTGGTACTTCTTCACGGTCGCCTCGGTGTCGGCGAGCGCGCCCTCGAGGGTCTCGACCGCGTGGTCCGGCGGCAGGCCGCCGTCCTTCTCGCTGCGGTCCATCGAGCCGCGGGCGAGGGTGAAGCGGACGCCCATCTCGGACGCGGCGCGGATGATCGAGCCGGAGAGGTCGCCGGAGCCCTTGGGGAACACGTAGTGGTGGTCCATGGCGGTGGTGACGCCGCCCTTGGCCATCGCGGCGAGGGAGCCCTGCGCGGCCGTGTACGTCATCTGCTCGTCGATGCGCGCCCACGTCGGGTACAGCGCGACGAGCCAGTTGAAGAGGTTGTGGTCGGTGGCCAGACCACGCGTGATCCACTGGTAGAAGTGGTGGTGGGTGTTGACCAGGCCCGGGGTGACGAGGTGACCCGTACCGTCGATGCGGCGGACCACATTGCCGAGGTTCTCGGGGGCCTTGCCCGCACCGATCGACTCGATCTTGTTTCCGGCGACGACCACGTAGCCCGAGGCGTACTCGGTGTCGTTCGCGTCGACGGTCGCAATCGCACAGTTCTCAATGACGATGCGCTCGACCGCGCTGTCAGGGGCTGCCGATGCTGCCATGGGACTTCCTCGTGCTTTCAGTGGCGGTGCGGGCACGGCAAGGCCCAGGAGATTTGAGTGCCGGAGCCGGGGGCCTTGACAGCTGACAGTACTGCCGCCCCGAGTCATGCGTCCGGGTGCCGATTCAGGAAGCGGATGCGTGTCGCGCCGTCCCGGGGCCACTGCGGGGCCCCGGGACACGCGTGCCGCATCAGAGGTTGGTCATGTCCACGGGGATACGGGCGTCAACGCCGTCCCGGAGAACAGTGGCCTCGATCAGACCGTACGGGCGGTCCGCGGCGAAGTAGACCTCGTTGTCGTTCTTGAGGCCGAACGGCTCAAGGTCGACGAGGAAGTGGTGCTTGTTCGGGAGCGAGAAGCGGACCTCGTCGATCTCCGAGCGGTGGTTGATGATGCGCGAACCCATCTGGTACAGGGTCTGCTGCAGCGAGAGGGAGTAGGTCTCCGCGAAGGCCTGGAGCATGTGCTTCTTGGTCTCGGCGTAGGACCGCTCCCAGTTGGGCATCCGCTGCTCGTCGTCCGACCAGTTGAAGCGCCAGCGAGCCGACACCTGGGTGGCCAGGATGCGGTCGTAGGCCTCCTTCAGCGTCGTGTACTTGTCCTTCACGTAACCCCAGAACTCGGAGTTCGTGGAGTTCATGACGACCAGGTCCTTGAGGCCGGAGATGACCTCCCAGTTCTGGCCGTCGTACGTGATCTGGGTGACGCGGGTCTCCATGCCCTTGCGGACGAAGGAGTGGTTCACCTCGTCGGAGCCGATGAACTTGGAGTTGGCGTCCGAGGTGGCGATCCGGTCCCAGGCGTACTCCTCGATCCGGATGCGCGCACGCTGGATCGGCTCCTGGCTGTTCACGAACCAGCGCGCCAGGTGGATGCCGAACTGCTCGGCGGACTCGATGCCGTACTCCTTGGCGAACGCGTACACCGTGTTCTTGGTGGTGTCCGTCGGCAGGACGTTGGCGTTCGAGCCGGAGTAGTGGACGTCGTCCATGTCGCCGGAGAGGGCGACCGAGACGTTCAGGTCCTTGATGTGGTGGGTGTCGCCGTCCCGCGTGATCTTGACGACGCGGTTCTCTGCCTTGCCGTACTGGTTCTGGCCCAGAATCGTGGCCATGCTAGCTCCCTCGGTAAACGGAGTAGCCGAACGGGTTGAGCAGCAGCGGTACGTGGTAGTGCTCGCCCGGGTTCACCGCGAACGTGATGGTGACCTCGGGGAAGAACGTAGCGCTGTCCCTTACGCGGGGGGCGTCCTGCTGCGCCTCGGCTTGCTTCTTGGAGAAGTACGTCTCGGTCTCGAAGTCGAGACGTACGTGGGTGGTGCCCTCCGGCAGCGCCGGCAGGTCCTTGCAACGCCCGTCGGCGTCGGTGGCGGAGCCGCCCAGGGCCGTCCACTCGCCGCCCGGCCCGGTACGGGCCGACAGGGAGATGGCGACGCCCTCGGCGGGCTTGCCGATGCTGGTGTCCAGGATGTGCGTGGACACCGACGCGGTGGTCGCGGTGCTCATGCTCACTCTCCTTCTTCTACGAGTTCGACGAGGCGGGTCAGCCGGATCTTGTTGATCTTGACGAGCTCACCGCGGGCGATCTCTCGCTCCTGCTCCGGCGAGTTGTCGATCCGGACCTTGACCGCGTCCCGCATGAACTCCCCGGTCGCACCGGTGGCGCAGATGAGGAAGACGTGGCCGAACTTCTCCTGGTACGCCAGGTTCAGTTCCAGGAGCTCGTTCTTGAGCTCCTCCGAGGCGCCGGCCATGCCACGCTGCTCGCGGGCGGAGGTCGGGTCTCCCGGCTTCGGCCGGCCGATCGGCGCGTGGCCTCCCATCGCCTCGCCCAGGTCCTGCGCGGTGAGCTCCGCCATGGCGGACTCGTTCGCGGCGAACAGGGACTCGGCGCTGGTGAAGGGGCGCTGGGCGAGCAGTTTGCTGACCCATGCCGAGCTGGCGCACACCTCGTGCAGCTCGGCCGTGGCCGCGCTGTCGTCCAAGGCGTTGAACCGGGTGAGACCCGGGGTCGGACTCGAAGTCACGGTAGGCCTCCGTGGCCTGTTGTTGCTTTGACGGGCTGCGCATAGCTAACGCCCTCGACAACACGGCGTCAACACTTTGTTGAAACTTCCCGTACACAAAAGCCGCCGCCCGGATGAATTGGGCGGCGGCTCGTCACCGTGGGTCAGGTTGCGTTCACTCTTGGCTTGGTTTTTGGGCGGTCTTGTTGGGATTTTCCCGGTTCAGATAGTTGTAAACCGTGAAGCGGCTTACGCCCAGGGCACCCGCGACCGTTTCCACGCCGTGCCGCACGGAGAAGGCGCCCCGCGCCTCCAGTGTCCGCACGATGTCCTGCTTGGCCTTCCGGTCGAGCTGGGACAACGGTACGCCGTGCCGGCGCTCCAGCGCCGCCAGGATGTGGTCCAGCGAATCCGAGAGCTGGGGCAGGCGTACGGCCAGGAGGTCCTGACCCTCCCAGCTCAGCACCACGTCATCGGGCTGGGCCAGGGCCGGGTCCATCAGCTCGCCGCCCATGGCGTCGACCAGGGGCTTGACCGCGGTGACGAACGGATGGTCGCGGGGTTCGGTCACGGCGTGTCCTCCCCGAGCACATTGACCTGGAGCGAGACGCGGGTGGCGCCGGCCTCCAGGGAATCGCGCAGCAGCGCGCCCACCGCGGCCAGTACCCGGTCGGCCTCGCCTTCCGCCGTGTTGCCGAACGGGCCGACGTCCACCGCGTCCAGCTGGGCCTTCTGGATGACCTCGCGAGCGGCCACGGCATGGGCAGGGGCCTCTTCGAGATCGAAGGGCTCGGTCGTGAACTCCACTCTCAATCGCACGCTCGCCAAGCTACCGGGCAGTGGGGACTTTTCGGGAGTCCGTACTTGACAGCCGCGCGAACCTCCATGCAGTCTTCCATCAAGCAGAAACTAACTTCCGCAATACGGAAGGAGCGCACACCCCTCATGGGATACACGGACCAGCGCTTCGATGTAAACCTTTCGATCCTCTTCACGGAACTCCCGCTCCTGGAGCGCCCCGCGGCTGCCGCCGCGGCGGGCTTCACGGCGGTCGAGCTGTGGTGGCCCTGGATCGAGACCCCCACCCCCGCACAGGCGGAGCTCGACGCCCTCAAGAAGGCTCTTGAGGACGCCGGCACCCAGCTGGTGGGCCTGAACTTCTACGCCGGCCAGCTGCCGGGGCCGGACCGCGGTGCGGTGTCGGTTCCCGGTGAGGAGTCGGAGCGCTTCAACGCCAACATCAACGTGGCCGCCGACTTCGCGGCCTCGGTCGGCTGCAAGGCGCTGAACGCCCTCTACGGCAACCGCGTCGAAGGCGTGGACCCTGCGGTCCAGGACGAGCTCGCGCTCGAGAACCTGGTCGTGGCGGCCCGGGCCGCCGACCGCGTCGGCGCGATCCTCCTGATCGAGACCCTCAACAAGCCCGAGTCGCCGCTCTACCCGCTGGTGAGCGCCCCGGCCGGCATCGAGGTGGTGGACAAGGTGAACGAGGCCACCGGCCTCGGGAACGCCAAGTTCCTGCTCGACCTGTACCACCTGGCGATGAACGACGAGGACCTCTCCGAGGTCATCGAAAAGTACGCCGCCAAGACCGGGCACGTCCAGATCGCCGACAAGCCCGGCCGAGGCGCTCCCGGCACCGGTGAGCTGCCCCTCGAGGAGCTGCTCGACCAGCTGAAGAAGGCCGGATACGAGGGCTACGTAGGCCTGGAGTACAAGGCCGCGGACGCCGCCGCGTCCTTCGCGTGGCTGCCCGCCGAGGCCCGCGCCGCCCGATAGGCGGACAAAGTCCGGGCGATCAGCCAGGCACCTCACGCACTTTTCGTACAAAGCATTAAGAGAAGGATCCTCGTCATGAGCAACCTCCCCAAGATTGCCTGGATCGGCCTCGGAATCATGGGCTCCCCCATGGCCGAGAACCTCCTGAAGGCCGGCTACTCGGTCACCGGATTCACCCTGGAGCAGGACAAGCTGGACCGCCTGGCGGCCGCCGGCGGTACCGCGGCCGGCTCGATCGCCGAGGCCGTCAAGGACGCCGACGTCATCATCACGATGGTGCCCGCCTCCCCGCAGGTCGAGGCCATCTCCTACGGTGAGAACGGCATCCTCGAGAACGCGAAGTCCGGCGCGCTGATCATCGACATGTCGTCGATCACCCCGCAGACCTCGATCGACCTCGCGAAGAACGCCGCCGAGAAGGGCATCCGCGTCATCGACGCCCCGGTGTCCGGCGGCGAGGCCGGCGCCATCGAGGCCGTCCTGTCGATCATGGTGGGCGGCGAGCAGGCCGACTTCGACGCGGCCCTCCCGATCCTCGAGGCCCTCGGCAAGGTCATCGTCCTGTGCGGCCCGCACGGCTCCGGCCAGACGGTGAAGGCCGCCAACCAGCTCATCGTCGCGGTGAACATCCAGGCGTGCGCCGAGGCGGTCGTCTTCCTCGAGAAGTCGGGCGTGAACCTCCAGGCCGCCCTGGACGTCCTCAACGGCGGTCTGGCCGGCTCCACGGTCCTGACCCGCAAGAAGGACAACTTCCTGAACCGCGACTTCAAGCCCGGTTTCCGGATCGACCTGCACCACAAGGACATGGGCATCGTCACCGACGCCGCCCGCAACGTCGGTGCCGCCCTGCCCGTCGGCGCGGTCGTCGCCCAGCTGGTCGCCTCGCTGCGCGCCCAGGGCGACGGCGGCCTGGACCACTCGGCCCTGCTGCGCGCCGTCGAGCGCCTCTCCGGCGCCCAGCTCTGAGCGGGCCGAACACCCTCCCCCTCACCCGGGGGACCTGAGTTTCCGGATGGTGCCGGTGCTGACACCTGTCCTGTCGCGCCCAAGCGCCGGCACCGTCCGGATTACCTCTCCCACTTCGTTCAACAAACTGTTGACGTTTAGTTCTTGCCGTAATTAGGCTGTTCCGCATGACGGAAGACGCTTTCCGTCAGCAGTTACCCGTACGGAAGGTCACCATGTCGAAGCGCACGCTGACGACCGAGTCCGGCGCCCCGGTCGCCGACAATCAGAACTCCGCCACCGCCGGCGTCGGTGGCCCGCTCCTGGTCCAGGACCAGCAGCTGCTCGAGAAGCTTGCCCGCTTCAACCGGGAGCGCATCCCGGAGCGCGTGGTGCACGCCCGTGGCTCGGCCGCGTACGGCTACTTCGAGGTGACCGACGACGTCACCGCGTACACCAGCGCCGCGTTCCTGAACACGGTCGGCAAGAAGACCGAGACCTTCCTGCGGTTCTCCACCGTGGCCGACTCGCTGGGTGGCGCGGACGCGGTCCGCGACCCGCGCGGCTTCGCGCTGAAGTTCTACACCGAAGAGGGCAACTACGACCTCGTCGGCAACAACACCCCGGTGTTCTTCATCAAGGACCCGATCAAGTTCCCCGACTTCATCCACTCCCAGAAGCGCGACCCCTTCACGGGCAAGCAGGAGCCGGACAACGTCTGGGACTTCTGGGCGCACGCCCCCGAGGCGACGCACCAGATCACCTGGCTCATGGGCGACCGCGGCATCCCGGCGTCGTACCGCCACATGAACGGCTACGGCTCCCACACCTACCAGTGGACCAACGCGCAGGGCGAGGCCTTCTTCGTCAAGTACCACTTCAAGACGAACCAGGGCATCCGCTGCCTGTCGGCCGAGCAGGCCGCCGAGCTCGTCGGCAAGGACGCGAACTCGCACCAGACCGACCTGCTCCAGGCGATCGAGCGCGGTGTGAACCCCTCGTGGACCCTGTACGTCCAGATCATGCCGGCCGCCGAGGCCGCGGACTACCGCTTCAACCCGTTCGACCTCACCAAGGTGTGGCCGCACGCCGACTACCCGCTGCAGCGCGTGGGCCGTCTGGTGCTCGACCGCAACCCGGACAACGTCTTCGCCGAGGTCGAGCAGTCCGCCTTCTCCCCGAACAACTTCGTCCCGGGCATCACCGCCTCGCCGGACAAGATGCTCCAGGGCCGCCTGTTCGCGTACGCCGACGCCCAGCGCTACCGCCTCGGTGTGAACCACACCCAGCTGCCGGTCAACGCTCCGAAGGCGACGAAGGCCGACAACTACGGCCGCGACGGCGTCATGGCGCTGCGCAACGGCTCGCGCCACGACAAGAACTACGAGCCCAACTCGTACCAGGGTCCGGCCGAGACCGGTCTGGCGCTCGGTGCCCCGAAGGCCGTCTCCGGCTACACGGGTACCCACGAGGCCCCGGCCCACACCAAGGACGACGATTTCTTCCAGGCCGGTGAGCTCTACCGCCTGATGTCGGAGGCCGAGAAGCAGCGTCTGGTGGCGAACATCGCCGGCGGTCTGTCGCAGGTCACCCTGGAAGACGTCATCGAGAAGAACCTGGCTCACTTCCACGCCGCCGACGCCGACTACGGCAAGCGCGTCGAGGAGGCCGTCCGCGCCCTGCGCGACGCCTGAGCCAAGCAGCTGTACCCGGGGTCTGACGGGAGGTCAGGTCCTGGGTGCCGGCCCGAGCCGCATACCCGGATGAGGGGTGGTACGCGGTGAGGGCAGACTGCGCCAGCCCATGCGGCTGGCGCCGCGTGAGGACCGTGGCGAGCGTGCGAGCCAGTGCGGTGGTAATGGGTTCCGAGGCCCGTCTCTTGACCTGAGGGAGACGGCGCCGGAGTTCTCGTCGCCCGCCCGCCACGGTCCCAGCCACTCCTCTCCCGTACGGGGGCTGCGCACAGAGCCCCCCGCACGGAACAGAGGAGCCTCCTACTCCGCCCGGCGGTGCGAACGTCCTGTCGCGCCAGCCTCGCTCCGTCGGGCGGTCACAACCAGAGCGCCGAGTCACGGACGGTCCCGTGACTCGGCGCTTTGCCGTTCCCTGTCTCCACCCACCGCCACCGTCTGTGCTGCCCTGAGGCCGTTCCCTGCCTCCACCCACCGCCACCGCCCGTGCGGCCCTGAGCCCGGCATCAGCCGCCTGCGCGCCTGGCGGTCCGCGGGAGGGAGCCCCGAGCCGGCCGGGCCCGCCTCCCCGCCCCCGCACACGGAGTTGGCCGCCGGCCGACCGCCCCTGGACCCGCAGCATGCCCGCACGGAGAGATATCGTGCGGGCTGACTGAATTCCCAGTCAGGGGACGTGCGACCGGAAGGTGCGAACGGGCGTGGCCGAGCGGCAGACGTTGATTTTGGAGGCAGCCGTGCGGGTCATCGCCCGCAACGGCGTCAGAGGGCTGCGCGTCGAGGAGCTCGCCGCCGAGGCCGGGGTGTCCACCGCGCTGATCTACTACCACTTCAAGGACCGCGCCGGCCTGGTCCGGCGCACCTTGGCCTTCGTCAGCGATCGCGCCACCGGGTACACCGACGAGGCCCTGAAGGGCACCGGGGACGCCCGCGACACGCTGCTCCGGCTGCTGTCGGCCGAGCTCCAGGACGTCCCCCGGGTCCGGGAGAACAGCATCGCCTGGGGCGAGTTGCGCGCCAGCGCCGTCTTCGACGCCGACCTGCGCGAGACGCTGGCCGCGTCCACCCGCTCCTGGTCGCAGGACACCGCGGACGCCATCTGCGACGCCCAGGCGGCCGGCCTCGCCGATCTGCACGTCGAGCCGCTGGACGCCGCCGAGCGGCTCACCGCCCTCGTGGAGGGGCTCAGCGAACGCTGGCTGAGCGGCTCCCTCGGCCTGGAGCGCGCCCGGGAGCTGCTGGCCGGCGCGGTGGACGCGGAGCTCGGCCCGCGGCCGTAGGGGGTGTCTGACGGAGGTCCGCGGCGTCGCGGTGCCCGGCACGCACTCTCGCCGCACCGGCCGAAAGCCCAAGTACGTCCAGTACGGGGGCA
>NZ_JBEZLA010000121.1:0-8594 GCF_040651925.1 Streptomyces sp. NPDC048349
AAGTACGTCCAGTACGGGGGCATCCGGCCGGCACGCCGAG
Source organism: Streptomyces sp. NPDC048349 (assembly GCF_040651925.1). Classification (NCBI taxonomy): domain Bacteria; kingdom Bacillati; phylum Actinomycetota; class Actinomycetes; order Kitasatosporales; family Streptomycetaceae; genus Streptomyces; species Streptomyces sp. NPDC048349. The sequence continues at coordinate 41 of NZ_JBEZLA010000121.1, forward strand.
AGCACGCACCGGACACCGCTCCTTCACCACGGACCTCCGTCAGACACCCCCTAGCTCCTGCCGTCGTCAGAACACCGAGTCCGCCTGGTCCGGGATGGTGCTCCCGTCGTCCCGCAGGACCGGGCCCTTGCCGCCGTCGCGGTCGACGTAGCCCGCCGTGGCGCACGGGTACGGGGTGGGCTTCTGCTTCTTCGGTTCCATGAACATCGGGTTGACGATCCAGCGGCCGTCGCCGTTGTCGTAGGCCCGGCACATCAGCTCGTTCTTGTTGCGGTTGACGACGAGGCGCAGGGCGGTCGCGTCCCTCAGGAACGAGACGTCCGTGTCGGAGTCGCCCGCGGCGAACACCTGGCGGCGGGCGGCGGGCTGGACCTGCTCGGCGGCCGGGCCGCGGACGCCGAAGACCTCCTGGTTGATCCAGCAGCGCTTGCCGTCGATATAGGTGATCATCGTGTCGGCGCCGTCCCCGACGGATCCGCAGCCCTGGAGGTGGGCGGTGAACTTCCCGTCCGGAGCGGTGGTGTTGCGGACGCCGATCACGTGGTCGGGGTCGATGCCGACGCCCTTGGCCCACACCTCGACGACCGGCTGCGGCGAGGCCGAGCTGATCCAGACGTCGAAGCCGGCCTTCCGCAGGCCGTTGATCAGGTCCTTCTGCTGGTCGTAGTAGCGGACCCACGCGGTGGCGGTGCCGCTGCCGACCTGCTGCACGGCGCCGACGGGCGCGGCGAGGTTCTCGGTGCGGGCGGCGGCGGCGAAACCGCGGACCTCGCGGGCGCTCCAGCCCTGCATCAGCTGCGGGAGCCAGGCGTACGAGGGCTCGGTCGTGCGGCGGTCCCAGCCGGCGAAGGCGGCCGCGCCGGTCCGGGTGGCGCCCGCCCCGTACACGCTGTTGATCTCGTCGGCGCAGTCCGCGCCGCCGGGGCCCCCGGTGGGCAGCGGTGTCCCGGGGCGGGCGAGCGGGCCGCAGGCGCCGGCCAGCGCCGCGGCCGCGTCCGGGGTGAGGAAGCGGCTGGTGGTGGTCCAGTCGCCGCGGGCGGGCTGGCGGATCCTGCCGTTGCGCAGCAGCCAGAACAGGGTGGCGTCGCCGACGTCGTTCTTGACGACGGTGTTGTCCCAGTCGAAGACGGCGACGGGCTTGGTGCGGCCGCCAGCCCGGTGGGGCGCGCAGCGGCCGTGGTGGTCGACGAGTTGCTGGAGGCGGGCCTGGTTGTCCCCGTACCAGCCGGAGCCGATCGTCACGCGGGGGCAGGCGGCCTGGCCGGCCTGGGCCGGCGGGGCCAGGAGGATGCCGGATCCGGTGACCGCGATGAGGGCCAGGGAGGTTGCCCGTCTTCTGTGCATGCTGCTCCTCGGGTTCGGGAAAGGGCGCAGCCGGGCACCTTGCGGTGCCCGGCTGCGGTGGGCTGGGGCCGGCCGGCTGGCCGGTGGGCCTAGAGCGGGGTCACGTACGCGCCGGAGATGCCGCCGTCGACCAGGAAGTCGGTGGCGTTGATGAAGGAGGAGTCGTCACTGGCGAGGAAGGCGACGGCCGCGGCGATCTCGGTGGGCTCGGCGAAGCGGCCCAGCGGGATGTGGACGAGCCGGCGGGCGGCGCGCTCCGGGTCCTTGGCGAACAGCTCCTGGAGGAGCGGGGTGTTGACGGGCCCCGGGCACAGCGCGTTGACGCGGATGCCCTCGCGGGCGAACTGGACGCCGAGCTCGCGGGACATGGCCAGGACGCCTCCCTTGGAGGCGGTGTAGGAGATCTGCGAGGTGGCGGCGCCCATGACGGCCACGAAGGAGGCGGTGTTGATGATGGAGCCGCGGCCCTGGCGCTGCATGTAGGGGAGCGCGGCCTTGCAGCACAGGTAGACGGAGGTGAGGTTGACGTCCTGGACGCGCTTCCAGGCCTCCAGACCGGTGGTGAGGATCGAGTCGTCGTCGGGCGGCGAGATGCCCGCGTTGTTGAAGGCGATGTCGACGGAGCCGTAGGTGTCGAAGGCCGTCTTGAAGAGGGCCTCGACCTCCTCGGGGCTGGTGACGTCGACCTTCACGAAGGTGCCGCCGACTTCCTCGGCCGCGGCCTTGCCGGCCGTCTCGTCGATGTCGCCGCAGACGACGTCGGCGCCCTCGGAGGCCAGGCGCCGGGCGGTGGCGAGGCCGATGCCGCTGCCGGCTCCGGTGATGACGGCGGTACGGCCGACCAGGCGGCGGCAGACGATCTCTTCGGTGCTCATGGGTTCAGGCCTCCGTGCTGATGAAGACGTTCTTGGTCTCGGTGAAAGCGGTGAGGGCGTCGGGGCCGAGCTCGCGGCCGAGGCCGGACTGCTTGTAGCCGCCGAAGGGGGTCCAGTAGCGGACGCTGCTGTGGGAGTTGACGGACAGGTTGCCGGCGGCGACGGCGCGCGAGACGCGCAGCGCGCGGCCGATGTCGCGGGTCCAGAGGGAGCCGGAGAGGCCGTACTCGGTCGCGTTGGCCAGGCGTACGGCGTCCTCCTCGTCCTCGAAGGGCAGGACGACGGCGACCGGGCCGAAGACCTCCTCGGTGGCGACGGGCGCGGTGGGGGCGACGTCCGTGACGAGGGTCGGGGGGTACCAGAAGCCGGGGCCCTCGGGGGCCTTGCCGCGGATCGCTGCGAGGTCCGCGGTGACGTAGGACCGTACGCGCTCCAGCTGGGTGCGCGAGATGAGCGGGCCCATCTGGGTCTTCTCGTCGAGGGGGTCGCCGACGGCCACGGACTCGATGCCGGGGGCGACGAGCTCCAGGAACCGGTCGTACACGGAGCGCTGGACGAGGATCCGGGTGCGGGCGCAGCAGTCCTGGCCGGTGTTGTCGAGGAAGGCCATGGGGGCGGCGGCCGCCGCGGCTTCCAGGTCGGCGTCGGCGAAGACGATGTTGGGGCTCTTGCCGCCGAGTTCGAGGGTGACGCGCTTCACCCGGTCGGCGCACTTGGCCATGATCTGCTTGCCGACGCGGGTGGAGCCGGTGAAGACGATCTTCGCGACGCCGGGGTGCTCGACGAGCGCGTCGCCCGCGACCGCTCCGTGGCCGGGGAGCACCTGGAAGAGGTGCTCGGGGATCCCGGCTTCGAGGGCGAGTTCGGCGAGGCGCAGCGCGGTGAGCGGGGTGGTCTCGGCGGGCTTGAGGATGACCGCGTTGCCCGCGGCGAGGGCGGGGGCCAGGCCCCAGGCGGCGATCGGCATGGGGAAGTTCCACGGGGCGATCACGCCGATGACGCCGAGGGGTTCGAGGAAGGTGACGTCGATGCCGCCGGCGACGGGGATCTGACGGCCGGAGAGCCGTTCCACTCCCCCGGCGGCGAAGTCGAGCAGGTCGCGTACGTTGCCGGCCTCCCAGCGGGCGTTGCCGATGGTGTGCCCGGCTTCGCGGACCTCCAGCCGGGCCAGTTCCTCGATCTGGCCGTCGACGGCGGCGGCGAAGCGGCGCAGGACCCGGGCGCGGTCGGCGGGGGCGGCCGCCGCCCAGCCGCGCTGGGCGGCAGCGGCTCTGGCGACGGCGGCGTCGACATCGTCCCGTGTGGCGGCCGGGACGATGGCGACGATTTCCTCGGTGGCCGGATTCAACACCTCGAGATCGAGGAGGGGGGCCAGCACATCGGACACGTGGTGCCTCACAGGGTGTCGGTCGGTGGAGTGGGTTACAGGCGTTCGAAGGAGCGGCGCAGCTCCCAGTCGGTGACCGCCGAGTCGTACGCGTCGAGTTCCACGCGGGCCATGTTCCGGTAGTGGGCTACCACCTCGGGGCCGAAGGCGGCCTTGGCGATCTCGCTGTTCTCCCAGAGCTCGGCGGCCTCGCGCAGGGTCGCCGGGACGTGCGCGTAGTCGGCGGTGTAGGCGTTGCCCGTGCAGGCCTCGGGCAGTTCGAGGCGGTTCTCGATGCCGTAGAGACCGGCCGCGACCAGTCCCGCGACGGCGAGGTACGGGTTGACGTCGCCGCCGGGGAGGCGGTTTTCGAAGCGCATGGAGCGGCCGTGGCCGACCACGCGCAGGGCGCAGGTCCGGTTGTCCACGCCCCAGGCGACGGCGGTCGGTGCGAAGGATCCCGGCCGGAAACGCTTGTACGAGTTGATGTTCGGGGCGTAGAGAAGGGAGAAGTCCCGCAGCGCGGCCAGCTGGCCGGCCAGGAAGTGCCGCATCAACGGTGACATTCCGCCTGGTCCGTCTCCGGCCATCGCGTTGCGCCCGTCGGCGTCCTGGAGCGAGAGGTGGATGTGGCAGGAGTTGCCCTCGCGCTCGTCGTACTTGGCCATGAAGGTGAGCGAGACGCCCTCCTGGGCGGCGATCTCCTTCGCGCCGGTCTTGTAGACGGCGTGCTGGTCGCAGGTGGTCAGCGCCTCGTCGTAGCGGAAGGCGATCTCGTGCTGGCCGAGGTTGCACTCCCCCTTCGCCGACTCGACGATCAGGCCCGCGGCCTGCATCTCGTTGCGGATGCGGCGCAGCAGCGGTTCGATGCGGCCGGTCCCGAGGACGGAGTAGTCGATGTTGTACTGGTTGGCGGGGGTCAGCCCGCGGTAGTGGGAGTTCCAGGCCTGCTCGTAGGTGTCCTGGAAGACCATGAACTCCAGCTCGGTGCCGACCATCGCGCTGTAGCCGTGTTCGGCCAGGCGCTCGAGCTGGCGGCGCAGGATCTGCCGGGGCGCGGCGACCACGGGCGTGCCGTCGTTCCAGGCGAGGTCGGCGAGGAGGAAGGCGCTGCCGGGGTTCCAGGGGATGCGGCGCAGGGTGGCGGGGTCGGGGTGCATGGCGAAGTCGCCGTAGCCCCGGTCCCAGGAGGACATCTCGTACCCGTCGACGGTGTTCATGTCGGTGTCGACGGCGAGGAGGTAGTTGCAGCCCTCGGTGCCGTGCTCGAGGACCTCGTCCAGGAAGAACTGTGCGGCGAACCGCTTGCCCTGGAGACGCCCCTGCATGTCGGGGAAGGCCAGGACGACTGTGTCGATCTCACCGCCGGTGACCAGGGAGCGGAGCTCCTCGATCGCCAGCGGCGGCTTGCGGTCTACCACGGGAATCTCTCCTTCGGTGAGCCGAGGAGGCCTAAGGTATTGAATAGAACCATTGCTTGGGAAGGGGAGGAGCCGAGATGACCGATACGGCGGGCGAGGGCGGCGCGATCGCGCGGCTGAATCCCGTACTGCGGCAGGTGCGGGCGGGCAACGGCTTCGAGGAAGCGCTGGAGCAGATCCTCCAGGTGGTCCGGTTGGGTCTGGTGCCGGGCGGCGAACGGCTTCCGCCCGAGCGCGAGTTGGCCGAGCGGATGGGGATCAGCCGGGTCACGCTGCGCGAGGTGCTGAAGGTACTGCAGGACCAGGGGCTGGTGGAGGCGCGGCGCGGCCGGTACGGCGGAACGTTCGTGCTGCCCCGGCCCGACACCCCGGCGGGCGCCGCCGAGGAGGAGCTGCGCCGGCGTGTCGCGGGCGTGGACATCGAGGACGTCCTGCGCTTCCGCGAGGTCCTGGAGGTGGGGGCGGCCGGACTGTGCGCCTCGCAGGGGCTGGCCGAGGAGGACACCGAGCGGCTGCTCGCCGCCCTGGCCGCCACCCATGACGCCCCGCTGGCCGACTACCGGCGCCAGGACACGCTCTTCCACCTGACCCTGTGCGAACTGGCCGGGTCCGCCAGCCTGACGGCCCAGTACGCCGCCGTGCGGGCCACGGTCAACGACCTGCTGGACTGCATCCCGCTGCTGGTGCGCAACCTGGAGCACTCGCAGCAGCAGCACACCGCGCTGGTGGAGGCCGTACTGGAGCGGGACGCCACCGGGGCGCGCGAGACGATGCGCGAGCACTGCTGCGGCACGGCGGCGCTGCTGCGGGGCTTCCTGGCGTGACCCGTACGGCCCGCCCGGCCCGGTCGGCCCATCCGGCCCATCCGGCCCGTCCAGCGCGCCCGGCCCGTCCAGCGCGCCCGGCCCGTCCGGAGGGTTTCGTAACGTCTGTTTAACGCAGAGGTCTTGCGCTCTTCACCGCTCTGCGACAAAGGTACGCCCCACAACCATTGCCCCGAGGCAGGAGCGCACGATGGCCGACGACATCGAGGCACGGCTGACAGCCGTGCCCGCACCCAAGGCGTCCCCCGACGGCGGCGAGGGCCACGACGACTACCTGGAGCGCCGTACGCTGCGCCGCGGCAGCGCCGGCTGGCTGCTCCTGACCGGCCTCGGCGTCGCCTACGTGGTCTCCGGCGACTTCTCCGGCTGGAACGTCGGCCTCGACAAGGGCGGCTTCGGCGGCCTGGCCATCGCCACCGTCCTGATGGGCGCGATGTACGCCTGCCTGGTCTTCTCCCTGGCGGAGCTCTCCACCATCCTGCCGACGGCGGGAGGCGGATACGGATTCGCCCGCCGCGCGCTCGGCCCCTGGGGCGGCTTCCTGACCGGCACCGCCATCCTCATCGAGTACATCCTGGCCCCCGCCGCGATCGTCATCTTCATCGGCGACTACGTCGAGTCGCTCGGCCTGTTCGGCCTGACCTCCAGCTGGCCCGTCTACCTGGGCTGCTTCATCGTCTTCATCGGGGTGCACCTCTGGGGCGTCGGCGAGGCGCTGCGCTTCAGCCTCGTCGTGACCGCCGTCGCGGTCGCCGCGCTGCTCGTCTTCGCCGTGGGCGCGTTCACCGAGTTCAGCGCCGACGGCCTGAACGACATCCCGGTCGACGCGAACGCCTTCGGCTCGAACTCCTGGCTGCCGCTGGGCGTCCTGGGCATCTGGGCCGCGTTCCCCTTCGGCATGTGGTTCTTCCTGGGCGTGGAAGGCGTACCGCTGGCGGCCGAGGAGGCCAAGGACCCGGTCCGCTCCATGCCGAAGGCCCTGGCCATCTCCATGGGCATCCTCACCCTGCTGGCCCTGATCACCTTCTTCGCGGCGACCGGCGCCCAGGGCGCGGACGCCGTCAAATCGGCGGGCAACCCGCTGGTCGTGGCGCTGGAGGGGGACGGCGGCCCGACCGCGCTCAGCCGCTTCGTCAACTACGCGGGCCTGGCGGGCCTCGTGGCCTCCTTCTTCTCCCTCATCTACGCGGGCTCGCGCCAGCTCTTCGCCCTCTCCCGGGCCGGCTACCTGCCGCGCTTCCTCTCGCTCACCTCCCGGCGCAAGGCCCCCTACCTGGGCCTGGTCATCCCCGGCGCGATCGGCTTCGCCCTGGCCGCGGCCACCGGCAACGGCGCCCGCATGCTCAACGTCGCGGTGTTCGGCGCGACCATCTCCTACGCCCTGATGGCCCTCTCGCACATCGTGCTGCGCCGCCGGGAGCCCGGTCTGGAGCGGCCCTACCGCACCCCCGGCGGCATCCTGACCTCCTCGGTGGCCTTCGCCCTCGCCCTCTCGGCCCTGGTCGCCACCTTCCTGGTGGACAAGGACGCCGCATTCATCGCCCTGGCCGTGTACGCCGTCGCTCTGGCCTATTTCGCGCTCTACAGTCGGCACCACCTCGTAGCCTCTGCTCCCGAGGAGGAGTTCGCGGCGCTGGCGCAAGCCGAGGCGGAACTGACCCGCGACTGACCCGCGACGACCCCGACGACCGGCTCACGCCGGACCCTTCCCGTCTCACCTTCCGGAGGTAAAGCCCGTGCCACGGCCGCTCATCGGCATCACCACCTATGTGGAGGAATCCACCCGTTACGGGGTGTGGGACCTCTCGACGTCCCTCGTACCGTCCGGGTACTACGAACTCGTCCAGGCGGCGGGCGGCGCGGCCGTGCTGCTGCCGCCGGACGAACCCGGGGCGGCGGCGGAGGTGCTGAGCCGGGTGGACGGGCTGGTCGTCGCGGGCGGCCCCGACGTGGACCCGGTCCACTACGGCGCCGCCCGCGACTCCCGTACGGGCGCCCCCGCGACGGTCCGCGACCACTGGGAACTGGCCCTCATCGCCGCCGCGTTGGAGGCGGACGTGCCGGTGCTGGGGATCTGCCGGGGCATGCAGGCGCTCAACGTGGCGCTCGGCGGGACGCTGATCCAGCACATCGACGGGCACTTCGACACCCCGGGCGACACGTCCTGGCACCCGGTCCGCCCGGTCGCGGGCACCCGGTACGCGGCCCTGGTCCCGGAGGAGGCGGACGTCCCGACCTACCACCATCAGGCCGTGGACCGCCTGGGCCGCGGCCTGGTCGTCTCGGCCCACGCGGCCGACGGCACGGTGGAGGCCATCGAGATCCCCGACCCGGCACGGTGGGTCCTGGGCGTCCAGTGGCACCCGGAACGCGACAAGGACACCCGCGTGATGGCCTCCCTGATCGAGGCCGCCATGTCCCGCACAGCCGTCCCGGTGGCCTGACCCCCCGCCCCCGGCGGCGTCCTGCCCCCCGGCCGGGCGCCGCCTGCGGAGCTCGGCCTACGGCGCTCCACCTGCCGGGGCCTGCGGGGGGCGCGCCTCAAGAACCGGGGCTCCGCCCCGAACCCCGCGCCTCGAACGCCGACGAGGCTGACATCGCTCCCCATCCGGCCCCGCCGGCGTTCGAGGCGCGGGCCCGCGGGGGGGGGGGCCCCGCGCCCGGGGCGCCCCGGCCCCGCGGGCCCCCCCGCGGGCGTGCCGGCGAGACGCCGGGGGGTAAGCA
>NZ_JBEZLA010000122.1:0-8478 GCF_040651925.1 Streptomyces sp. NPDC048349
GCACCGCCGAAGGACGGCACCCACACCCTGCAGGTCCGCTCGGTCGACAAGGCGGACAACAAGTCCGACGCGGCCGCGTACACCTTCCACGCGGGACCGGGCGGCTTCGTCCAGCCGTCCGCCAACGAGCGCACGGCCCGGCGTCTGCCGCTGGTGGCCGAGGCCGACGGCAACAAGTTCGACAAGGTCTCCTTCTCCTGGCGCCGCTCGGAAGCCGATCCGTGGGTGCAAATCCCGGCCGGTGACGTCACCTCCGGCGGCACTGCGCTGACCGCTTGGCCGACAGCGATGTCGGGCGGCAAGAACCCTCCGCTGGTGTGGAACGCGACCGACACGGTGAACCCGGACGGCACGGTCCAGATCAAGGCCGACTTCGCCGGCCCGAACGCGGCCGCGGGCTCCACCCAGCCGCTGACCGTCATCGTTGACCGCAACGCGAGCGGCGCGGCCACCCGTGACATCGGCCCCGGCTCGGTGAACCTGCTGACCGGTGACTACGTCATCCCGGCCACCGACAGCTCGGCTCTGGGCCTTTCGGTGACCCGCACCGCCACCTCCCGCGACCCCCTCAAGGGAAGCAAGCAGGCCGGCCAGGCCGCGATCTTCGGCAAGGAGTGGGTGTCCGGAACGGCCGCTGAAGCGACCGAGTCCGACTACTCCAACATCCGCAAGCTCTCCGACACTGCGGTCGATGTCGTCACCTCGAGCGGTGACCTGATCCACTTCACCGCGAATTCGGCCAAGAATGGCTGGATACCGGAGCCCGGCTCGGAGGACCTGACCCTCACCGGCAGCGTCACCGGCTCGTTCACCCTGTCCGACACCGACGGCTCGGTCACCGAGTTCACCAAGGCCGACCCGGCGGTGGAAACCTGGCAGGTCTCCTCCAGCCTGATCAACGGTCTGACGAACTCCACCACCACCGTGGTCTCCGAGTCAGTGACCGTGGACGGCAAGAAGCTGGCCCGCCCCAGGCGAATCATCGCCCCCACCTCCGCCGTGACCGCGGCCGCGTGCACGGCAAACCCCGCCACCAAGGGCTGCCGCGTCGTCGAGTTCGTCTACGGCACATCCACCACCGCGACCGACCTGGTCTTCGGTGACTTCAGCGGACAGGTGAAGAGCATCCTGCTCTGGTCGACGGATCCTGGTGCTGGCGCAGCCACCTCCAAGCAGATCCAGTCCTACGTCTATGACAAGGACGGGCGGCTGCGACAGGCATGGAACCCACTGATCAGCCCGGCGCTGAAGACGGAGTACAGCTACGACACCGCCGGCCGCGTCACGGGCTATACCCCCGCAGGGCAGCTTTCGTGGACGTTCGCCTACGGCAAGGTGGGCAGCGCTGCCACCGCAGGTGACGGCATGCTGCTGAACGCGTCCCGTGCCGGCCTCAAGCAGGGTACTGCGGATGTCGTGGAAGGCACGGCCACCACGTCGGTCGTTTACGAGGTTCCCCTCACGGGTTCCAAGTCCCCGTATGCGATGGGCGATGCCGACGTAAAGGCCTGGGGACAGCTGAGCGCGCCGACCGATGCGACCGCGGTGTTCCCCGCGGACGCGGTCCCGAGCAGCAACACCGGCGACGCCTTGACCTCGTCCTCGTACGGACGGGCCGACGTCACCTATTTGGGTGTGTCGGGCCGCCAGGTCAACGCCGTTGTTCCCGGTGGGCACATCACCACCACCGAGTACGACCGCTTCGGCAACACGGTGCGGGAGCTGAGCGCCAGCAACCGTGCCGTCGCCCTGGGTACGTCGGCGGCCGACCGCGCCATGCAGTCAGAGCTCGGGATCGGCTCCCTGTCCTCTGCGGAGCGCGCGAACCTGTTGACGACGACCTCGGTGTTCAGCGAGGACGGAACCCGGGAGCTCGAGGAGTTCGGTCCGCTGCGGCGTGTCGACCTCACGTCGGACCTGAAGTCCGGAACGACCGTTCTCGTGCCCGCCAACACCTCCGTCAGTGCCCGTTCCTGGACCATCAACGAATACGATGCAGGCCGTCCCACCGATGGCACCGCGACGGTCAAGAACCGGATCACCAAGGTCACCACAGGTGCCCAGGTCCGTGAGCACGCAGGAGTCCAGGGCGAAAGCCGCTCGATCCAGACGGTGCTCGACTGGGCCAAGGGCCTGCCCACCAAGACGATCAAGGACGCGGGCGGTCTGGCGATCACCGAGCAGACCGAGTACGACGCCCAGGGGCGTGTCACCAAGCAGATCCTGCCCGGCGCCAACGGCTCCGACGCGGGAACTCGGATGACGTCCTACTGGTCCGCGACCGGTACCGGTGTGTGTCAGGGACGCCCGGAGTGGGCCGACCAGGTGTGCTCCACCGGCCCGGCCGGTGCTGTGACCGGCGGAGGCTCCCAGCCGACACAGATGCCGACCACCACCACCGAGTACGACTGGTGGGGCAAGCCTGCCAAGGCCACCGACACCGCCAACGGCACCACCCGAACCACCACGACCACGCGTGACAGCGCAGGACGCACCAGCAAGGTGACGGTCACCGGCGGGATCGGCCAGACAGTGCCCGAGACCACCACCGAATACGACCAGGCCACCGGTGAGGTGACCAAGAGCGTTTCACCGGCCGGCGGCACGATCACCAAGGTGATGGACAAGCTCGGCCGTCAGATCTCCTACACCGACGCCGATGGTGGGCGGACCACCACGGAATACGACCTGCTCGGCCGGCCCGTCAAGGTCTCCGACAGCGTTCCCTCCACGCTCACCTACACCTACGACCACGCCGCCGAGCCGCGCGGCCTGGCCACGACGACCACCGACTCCATCGCCGGCGCCTTCCAGGCGACGTACGACGCGGACGGATCCGTCAACCGCGAGAAGCTCCCCGGCGGATATACCCTCGACATCACCGAGGACACCACCGGTTCCGCGGTCAAGCGCATCTACACGCGGGACAGCGACAGCACGCTGGTCATGTCCGACTCCGCCACGCGCTCCGTCCACGGCCAGGTCACCTCACATGCCGGCTGGTCCGCCCAGACCTACCGGTACGACGCCACAGGCCGCCTGGCAACCGTTCAGGACACTTCCAACACCGTCTGCACCCAGCGGACCTATGCTTTCGACAGCAGGAGCAACCGGCAGTCCGTGACCAGCGCTCCCGGCACTCCGGGGGCCGACTGCCCGACCTCCGGCGGTACGACCACCACCTCTACCTACGACAGTGCCGACCGTCTCACGGCCTCCGGCTACACCTACGACAACCTGGGACGCACGACGGCCCTTCCCGGCAGCACGCTGTCCTACTACGCCAACGACCTGGTCTACCAGCAGGTCGCGGGCAGCACTCGGCAGACGCGGCAGCTCGACGCAGCTCAGCGCTTCCGCTCCTGGACCACCGAGACCGGCAGCGGCTCCACCTGGACCCAGACCGGTTCCAAGGTGAACCACTACGACGGTGACAGCGACAACCCTCGCTGGATCACCGAGGACACCTCGACCGGTGCTCTCACGCGCAACGTCGACGCCGCCTCCGGCACCCTCGGCGCCATCACCAGCAAGACCGGCGACACCGTGCTTCAGCTCACCAACATCCATGGTGACGTCGCCCTGCAGCTCCCGCTCGACTCGGCCCGTCCGCCCGTAGCACTGGACAGCGGCGAATACGGCAACCCCGCAGCCGGCCAGCCCAGCACGCGTTACGACTGGCTCGGGGCCGAGCAGCGCTCATCGGAGACCCTGACGGATCTGACCCTCATGGGCGTCCGCCTCTACGATCCCTCGAGCGGCCGTTTCCTCTCGATCGACCCGGTCTACGGAGGAAGCGCCAACACCTACGACTACTGCTACGGCGACCCCGTCAACTGCCGTGACCTGGACGGCCGATGGATCTGGTTCTTCGGGCAGTTCTACAAGAAGACCGACCGCAACGCGATCGCTGCCTTCGCGAAGAAGAAGAACTGGAACCAGGACAACAGAAAGGAGCACCGCACAGGCGCGAGCAAGTCGAAGAAGGACAAGCACCAGAACGCCAAGGGACACGGCGGATGGAAGAAGCGGTCCAACGGCAAGTGGAAGCCCTTCGGTCGATTTGGTGGCCTCTGGGGCTGGGGATACCGAGGCAACGGGTGGGGCTGGGGCCTCTAGCCTCTATAGTCGAGTGCGCGCCACAGCTCGCACGGAAGACTGAACGCTTCACTCAAGCATGACGACAGGGCCGCAGGCGGGACACGTCCCCCTGCGGCCCTCTTTTCGAAGAATTGGACTTGATGTGGGAATCAGATCGGGCTGGGGCACCGCGCTGCTGCGCGTGGGTATCTCGAAGGCCGGTGAGCGTGCACTCCGTCGCAGCGCTCTGAACGGTGACCGCGACTCCGCGGAATCTCTCGCCCTCTTCTTGGAGTCAACCGGGGAAAGGATCCAGGCAGCCTCCGTGCTGCGGTCGTCGATCGCCGCCGGTGCTCCGGGCCTGGAACTGCAGCTGGCAGACCTTCTCAGCGAGGTCGACGACGAGGCCGAGGAGGCCGAGCGCTGGTACCGTCTAGCCGTCGAGCGCGGTCTCCCCGGAGCGGGGAACAATTTTGGCTGCTTCCTCTCGGACATGAACCGGAATCTTGAGGCTGAATCCGTACTCCAGGAATCCGCGCGCTCCGGAGACGTCCTCGCATCCGTGAACCTCGGAAAGCTGTACTTCGATCTGGGTGACTACGAATCGGCACGGAACTGGCTCGCACAAGCCTTGCTACAGGGAAACCACAACGCTCTTCCCTACCTTGCAAGGGCCGAGGCCGAGCTCGGGGACGTGGAGACCGCGCAGCGGCATGCCCTGCAGGCGATCGAGGGAACGGTGGATGGCGCGCTGCTGGCGTACGCCATCGCGCTGGCGGCCTCGCCAGACTCCGAGCCCGCTGAGATCGGCAAGGCGTTCGAGCGGGCACAGGACGGCGAGGCTGAAGCCCACCTCCGGTATGCGAACTGGCTGAAATCCGCAGGCAGGATCGAGGAAGCGATCGCCGAGCACGAGCAGGCCATCGCCCTCGGAGAGATCAACTCGCATCTCAACCTCGCGATCATCCTCGACGACCTCGGGCGCGGGCAGGAGGCGGAGGAACACCTCCGGCTCGGAACGGCAAGCGGGGACGACGAGGCCGCCGCAGCCCTGGCGCGTTTCCTGGCCGATGCCGGAAGGCCGCAGGAGATCCCCGACGTGATCCGGGAAGCGGAACGCCTCGGGCACCCAGCCGTGGAGCTCGGGAAGCTGTGGGACATGTTCGACGAGATGACCCGGTAAAACCGCTATCCCGGCACGTTCGTCGGACGGGTTGAGGTTGATGGCCACGAAGGCTCCTTTCGGCCCGGTGGTAAGTGGGGTTGGCGGCGGCCGGCCGAGGGAGGCTACGGGGCGGGCTCGTAGATCACGGTGGTGGTTGGGCAGTCCTCGACGAGCCGGAGCAGAGCCTGCCGCTCGGCCTCGTCGACGGCCAGGCCCCAGCGCAGCTTTGTGCCGACCCAGGTCGCGGGGTAGGTGCAGTGGTACGAGCCGTTCGAGGGCAGCCACTCGGCCGGGTCCTTCTCCACTTGAACCGGTTGGAGGCGGTAAAGACCGCGAGCAAGGTGTCCGGGCTGTCTTGACGTCGCCGCCGCCTGCGGGCGGGTCGGCTGCAGGCCCGCCGTTGTCGCCGCTTCCGAGATCATCCGGGGCCGCCGAATCGCGGACCAGCCCTCCCCGAAGCCCCACTCGTTGTCCTCGACGGCATCCCGCAGATCGCGGTGGTCTCAGCCCGCGGCAAGGCCCGCCGCACTCACGCCTGAGCGGCAACCGCTGCAGCGGCGTTCCGGTACTGTGCTGGGCCCGGCCGGCGGGTGAACTGTTCGAGAATGCGTGCGCTCCACACCCTCGGCGCCCCCCGACGTACGCGAACCGGCCAACGAGGATGCGCCGCAAGACGCGGGCGATGACGCCGCCGGGTGTGCGGCCTCGGTGTCGTTCGAGGTCGAGCTGGCCTTTGAACGTCTCGTTGATCGACTCGATGATTTGCCTCAGGGGTTTGAACAGGCGGGCGCCGGGCCGCTCACGTTCGCCCTTGCGGGTCGGCCGCAGCAACCGGACGCCATGTTCGGCGAGTTGGTGTTCGATTGCTCGGCCGAAGTAGTTCTTGTCGCCGATCAGGGCCTGTCCGGAACGGCGGGTGCTGAGGTCCGGTTCGGCGGCCAGGAGGTCAAGCAGGGTCTCGCGTTCGTCGGCCTTGGCTCCGGTCAGGGCGAAAGCGCGCGGGTTCCCGGAATCCTGAGCGTTGGGAGGCCGGAACCTGCATGTCAGCTGATGGCTGTGGTGGTCCTGCGCGTGGGTTCCTCGTGATTTACGGGCTTTGGCTTCCCAAGCGTTCGCCGTGCCGCATCCGAGTGGCTAGCTCGCAGACCAGTGCGGGTTCGGCATGCCGTCATCGCTCATGTGCGCCCGCTGCCAGATCCCATTCCAGTTGAATGGGGTCTCCGGTACGAACCGGTGCCGCTGCCCGCACGGACATGGCACCAGCACCCACGCGCACCCATGGCACAGCTCGACCCAGCCATGCCCGGTCGAGCTCAGCATTCGCGGTCCCTCGTCCCCGCAAGCCGGGCAGCCGGGCAGATCGGCGCCGTCCAGAAGCGCGTTCTGTCGCCGGACGTACTCGGACAGTCGCAGCGACGGGTGGCGAAACGGGTCTTCGAACCATGCACGCTCCGGGCTATCCCACCAGCTCCGCAGCCACCACGGCCGAGGGTTCGGTACAGCCCGCCGCCCAGCCTGCTTCTCCGCCCGACGCTGCACGGCGTACTCCTCTGCCCGCACGAGCCACAGCACCCGCGCCTCGTGCAGTTCCTCCACCGCCCGCGCCAGCGCGTCCGGGTCCGCCTCCAGCCGTCGGGGGATCGCGGCGCTGAGCGTGAGGTGGTGGTATGTCGCCCGCAGGCCATAAGGAGCGAAAACGGTGAGGCATGTGCGCAGCGCACTGTGCCGCCGGTGGAGGGGGAGCTGGGCGTCGTGCACGCGCGCCCGGTGGGTCAGGAAGCTGGTCATTCTGTGAGCTCTAGGTCCAGTGCCCGGGCCAAGGCGGCCGTGACGGCGGCGGCGTGTGTCGGCAGGTGTTGTTCGGCCCAGGTCCCGGCGAGGCTGTGGAAGTCCCGCAAGTCCGCCTCGGCACCGGTGATGAGCGCGCGCACTTGATCCACCGGCAGTTCGATCACCGGGCTTCCGTCCTTCGCTTGGGCGTCGAGAGTCAGCCGGACGTTGTCGCCGGTACGTTCGGCCGCTGAGGACGGGTCGTGGCCGAAGTAGGAGCAGCCGGTGCCATCTAGCACCTCCTGCCAGTCCCGCCAGGTCTCCAGGCCGTTGCAGCAACCCGGCTCGACGAAGACGGTGTTGGTGACTGTGTCAGTCACCCGGAACCCGCCGGCGGCCAACAGGTCGGGCATGGTGAGCAGCCCGTGCAGGAAGGCGCCGAGCGGGTCGGTCGGGCACGGCCTGTGCGCCTCTTCCGGTTCGAAGTTGTTGCAGTCGGCGATCCGCATAACCGCCGTGCCGACTTCCGCCGGAGTCAGCTCCCCGTTCAGTACGAGGTAGCCGTACGACCCGTACTCGCCAACTGGCCAGAGCGCGAAGTCGTCTGCGGCGAAGATCTCCAGAACGGGTTGCATCACAATCACACAGGGATGATGCCGGACCCGATGCCACACCGCCACGGGCTTTCGCTGCGGCATCGGGCTCGGCGGGTGCCCGCTACCTGGGCAGTTTCGCGGTTCCCTCCGGGTAGGCGGTGCCGACGTAGCGCATGGCGGTCTGTTCGGTGATGGCGAAGAGCCGCATGCTCTCAATGGATCAGCGAGTCACTAACGGAGTCGGGACTTCGGCTGATGTGAGTCGTAGGAGAACGACTGATACGACCGCAGGCGGCAGTTCGCGCTCTGGGCGGTGCAGGCGCTGCCGTCGGCGGTGCCGGGAGCCCTCCGGGCGGCAGAGCGCGTCGCAGACGATCCGCTGCTGCGCCAAGGACAGGCCCCCTCGTAGAACCGGCGTCGTCGAGTCTCTCCAGCCCTGCTCGGACCACCGCGTGCGGATCGGCTCCGCTCACCTTCGCGTGAGCGACGTGACCAGCTGACAACGCGCCGGTGGCTCTCCGGCCCCCTCCGGCTTCTACCACCGCTCCGGGCGCAAGGCCCTGGCGGTGATGGGCGCGGTGCCCTGAGCAGCACGCCCAGCGGCCCGTGAGGCGAGCCGCTAGATGTGCCGTCGATCGCCTGAGTGCGGACCACCCTCACCCGTGAAAGCGCTCCGGGGGACCGGGTGGACCCGCGGAGCTGCGGCTATCCGGTGCCGCCGCGTGGGCACAGCCTGCGTCGTCCAGGCGGTCGGCGAAGGCCCGGCGGATGAAGCTTGGGTTCTAGGAGTCGTTGCAACGCCCCAGCACAAGGGGTGCGATGGACTTCGAGATCCGGGGGGACCGGAAGCCGCAGGGAGCCAGGAAG
>NZ_JBEZLA010000123.1:0-8044 GCF_040651925.1 Streptomyces sp. NPDC048349
ACCGGGACGACCACCAGGTTGGGGATCGTGAGGCCGCGGGTGAAGTTCAGGTTCGAGGCGCTCGAGCGGGTCGTACCGCTCCGGCGGCCGGACCCTTCGACGTCACACGGGTCAGAGCTCGATGCGCGTCCCGTCGGCCGGGATCTCCGCCCCCGCCGCGCACACCTCGCGGTGGGCCGGGGAACGCGGATCGGCCATCGGGTTGGTGTTGTTGAGGTGCGTGTACGCGAACCTGGTGCCCGGCCGCTGCGCCCGCAGACGCCCGACGTGCGCCAGGCTCCCGCCCTCCCCGGTCACCGGCAGGTGCCCCATTACGGCCTGCGCGCCGCTCGCCCCGGCCGCCCGCGTGGCACCGCCGAACTCCCGCGCCGAGTGGAAGGTGCCGTCGAGCAGGACGCAGCCGGCCCCGGCGGTGAACCCGTCGAAGCCGGGCGGCCAGGAGGCCAGACAGGGCGCGTACACGAGGACCCCGCCCGTGACCGGGTCCTCGAAGCGGTAGGCCACCACCCAGGGGCCGCCCGAACCGGTGTGTGAGCGCATGTACTTGGGCCGCTTGTCACCGACGGCGAAGGCGGTCACCCGCAGCCCGCCGACCTCCAGCTCCTTGCCGGCGACCACCTCGGACCACTCCCATCCGCCGTAGCCGCCGAGGATCTCCCGCACCGGGAACCCCGTCCCCAGCGCCCCGAGCACCGCCGCCGGCGCCCACACCCCCAGCCCGGCCCCTTCCCTCAGCATCATCAGGCCGAGGGTGTGGTCGAGTTCGGCGTCCGTGAGCAGCACTCCGCGCACCGGTGTCTCGCGCGGCCCGGGGCCCGCCGCCAGCTCGGTGGTGGCGAGGAGCTGGGCGCGGATGTCGGGCGAGGCGTTGACGAGGTACCACCCGACGCCGTCGGCACTGACGGCGAGGCCGTCCTGGCAGCGGGCGGGCGCCCCCGCGGTGCACACCGGGCAGGCGCAGTTCCACTGCGGGCAGCCGCCTCCGGCGGCGGTGCCGAGCAGGACGGCCCTCATCGGCGTACCGCCCCCGGTCCGCGCATCACCAGCTCCGGGGGCGTCGGGGGGACGCCCGCCAGCAGCAGGTCCACGGTGCCGCGCCGGCCGGAGCGCGAGCAGACCGGATCGGTGGCGGCGGCGTCCCCGGTGAGCAGGAACGCCTGGCAGCGGCAGCCGCCGTGGTCGACGGAGCGCCGGTCGCAGCTGCGGCAGGGGTCGGACATCCACGCCTCGCCGCGGTAGGCGTTGAAGGAGCCGGACTCGTACCAGATCTCGGCCAGCGGCTTCCGGGTGGCGTTGTCCAGTTCCAGGGTGGTGATCGCGCCCGCCGCGGGACAGGGCAGCACGGTGCCGTCGGGGGCGACCGTGAGCTGGATCGCCCCCCACCCGTGCATGCACGGCTTGGGGTACGGCTCGTAGTAGTCGGCGAGGACGTACACGATCTCCATCGTGCCCTTGAGCCGCTCCATCGCCGCCCGGACGACCGGTTCGGCCGCGGCCAGCTGCTCCCGGGTGGGCATCAGGGCCTCCCGGTTGCGCAGCGCCCAGCCGTAGTACTGGGTGTTGGCGAGCTCCAGCCGGTCGGCGCCCATGCGTTCGGCGAGCTCGATGAGGCCCGCCAGCTGGTCGTGGTTGGCGCGGTGCAGTACGGCGTTGACGGTGAGGGGAAGGCCGTGCTCGCGGATCAGCGCCGCGGCGGCGATCTTGTGGTGGTGGGCCCTGGCCCCCGCGAGCCGGTCGGCGCGCGCGGCGTCGGCGCCCTGCACCGACAGCTGCACGTTGTCCAGCCCCCGCTCGACCAGGTCCGCGAGCCGCGCCGCGGTGAGACCGAGTCCGCTGGTGACGAGGTTGACGTAGCAGCCAAGGCCACTGACGTGCGAGACGAGCTCGGGCAGGTCGGGCCGGGCCAGCGGCTCGCCGCCGGACAGGTGCACCTGGAGCACACCGATCTCGCGCGCCTGGGTGAACACGTCCCTCCACTGATCGGTGCTCAGCTCCCGTTCCCGCTCGATGAGTTCCAACGGGTTGGAGCAGTAGGCACAGTGCAGCGGACAGCGGTGGGTGAGCTCGGCGAGCAGGCCGAGGGGCGGGGCCGCGTCCCCGGGGCGGGCGGCGGTCAGGTCCATCGCACGACGCCCTTCTCGGAGAGCCGCTCCAGGACGGCGCCGACCTCGGTCTCGCGGACCCCGGCGTACCGGTCGCCGAGCGCGGCCGCGATCTGCGGCACGGTCACGGTCCCGTCGCAGAGCTCGAGCACCGCCACGGCGGTCCCGTTCGGCACGAGCACCCCTTCCGGATGGAGCACGACACGGGTCTGCCGCGTCCTGTCGTAGACGAGCCGCACCCCGCGGCCGAGCACGGGCCTGTCCACGGCCCCTCCTTCTGCGGTGGCGGCCACTACGCGGCCGCGTCGGTGGCGCGTTCGACGGCGTCCAGCACCAGCCACAGCAGGTCGCACTTGAACCGGAGCGCGGCGACGGCCGCGTCCTG
The DNA here is from genome assembly GCF_040651925.1 of Streptomyces sp. NPDC048349. Classification (NCBI taxonomy): domain Bacteria; kingdom Bacillati; phylum Actinomycetota; class Actinomycetes; order Kitasatosporales; family Streptomycetaceae; genus Streptomyces; species Streptomyces sp. NPDC048349. The sequence goes on from NZ_JBEZLA010000123.1 coordinate 2,488, forward strand.
CTGCTCCCGTGTCGTGCAGTGCCGGACGACGATGTCCAAGGTGCCCTTGCCCTCACCGGACACGGCCTCGATGCGGTCCGTGAAGTAGGCCAGGTCCTCGGCGCGGATCCAGTCGTAGTGGGCGAGCATGTCGGCGACCCTGCGGGTCATCAGGTGCCCGGCGAACATCTCGGTGAGCCCCGAGGCCACGGCCTCGGCCCACGGCTTGGTCCGGGCGAAGTTCACGTACGCGTCGACCGCGAAGCGCACGCCGGGGACCACGTGCCGCTCGTCGAGCACCTCTGCGCGGCTGAGCCCCACGGCCTCGCACAGCCGCAGCCAGCGCGCGATGCCGCCCTCGTCCCCGGCCGTGCCGTCGTGGTAGGCCAGCCGGTCCACCCAGAGCCGCCGGATCTCGGGGAGCGGGCAGTTGCTGATGATCGCCGCGTCCTTCTGCGGCAGCATCCGCTGGTAGTACCAGCGGTTGGCCGCCCACAGCTGCAGGGCCCGGCGGTCGAGCTCGCCGCCGTGCAGCCGCCGGTGGAAGGGGTGGCTCCCCCAGTAGGAGGAGGACAGCGCGCGCAGGGCGCCGATGAACTCGGACTCGTCCAGTAGTGCCGTCATGTGTTCTCCCGCCACGGCGGGAGCCGGTGGCCCGGACCCCCGCCCGCCGACAGTGGGTTCACTTCTCCAGACGCGCCGCGTACGCGGTGACCTCGAACGCCGTCTCGTACGCGACGAAGTCCGGGGTGGTCCACGCTTCGGGGGTCGGGGTGACCTCGGCCATGGGGTGCTCCTTCGCTCGGTGCCCTTCGGTTTCCGGCAGGAACCTATGGCCTGGCCGGGCCGCCGCAGATCCCCTAACCGCCCCTAACGCCGCACTTTCACCCCTGCGGCCTTCCGGTGCCCGGCGCGTTGGCGTGCGCACCGGCCTGAAACCCGATCGGGTGTGTGGCGTTAACAGGAACGACCACCGCGCCCCGCCGGGCGCGGGCCTGCGGGGAAAGACGCGTACGAGGAGCAAGATGAGAGTCCCGATGCCGGTCCGACGCGGCCGCGTGCACCTGGCGGCCCGGTGCCGGGTGGCCACGGAAGCCTCCGCCTTCGGCCTGGCCGTTTTCGCCGTGATCCTGCTCAACGCGGCGCTGATGGGCCTGGAGACGTACAGCGGGCTGGCGCGGGAGCACCGGTCGGCGCTGGAGGCCGCGGAGGACGCCTGCCTGGTCGTGTTCACGCTGGAGATGCTGCTGCGGATGGGCGCGCACGCCGACCGGCCGAAAGCATTCTTCCGGGACCCCTGGAACCTCTTCGACCTCGCGGTCGTGGCGTCCGCCTTCGTCCCGCTCGTGCGGGAGAACACCACCCTGCTGCGGCTGCTGCGGCTGGCCCGCGTGCTGCGCACCGCGCGCTTCCTGCCGCAGCTGCGCATCCTGCTGGTCGCGGTGGGCCGCAGCCTGCCGGGCACCGCCAGCTTCCTGTTCGTCGGCGCGCTGGTGCTGTACGTGTACGCCATGGTCGGCTGGGTCTGCTTCGCGGAGTCCGACCCGCAGCACTACGGCTCCGTGGGCCGCGCCGCGCTCACCCTGTTCCTGCTGACCACGCTGGACGGGCTCACCGACGCGGTGCGGGCCGGGCTGCAGATCTCCCGGCTCAGCATCCTCTACTACGCCTCGTACGCCCTGCTCGCCTCCTTCGTGCTGGTGAACGTCCTGATCGGCGTCGTGCTGAACTCCCTCGACGAGGCGCGCGAGATCGAGGCGGAGGCGGGACGGCGCCCGGAGCCGGCCCCGGAGCCGGGTGCGGGGCCGGATAGGGGTGCGGGGCTGGATACGGGTGCGGGGCCGGATACGGGTGCGGGGCCGGGCCGGCAGGACGCCGAGGACGTCAGGGAGCGGATCGCCACGGCCCGCCGCGCGCTCGACGAGATCGAGGCGAGTCTCGCCACCGGCCCCGGAGCCGCCGCCGCAGCCACCGGGCCCGTCGGGGACCGCCCGCCGGCCCGGCAGCTGGAGGCCTCGCACCCGGGGCCGTAGCGCCGGCCCCTCAGCCGCGCGGCACCACCGTGGCCAGGACCTGGGGCAGCGGGTACCAGTCGGCGGAGACGATGGAGGCGTGGTGCCCGGCCAGGAACGCGAGGCGGTCGCGGGCCTGCGCCTCCGTCGGGCGGGTGGAGTCGATGGCCGGAGCCACGTTGTGGGCGTCGGTGGCGATCACCAGGTAGTGGTTGCGGTCGTACCAGCCGGTGTCGATCGCTCCCCCGGCGTAGGCGCTCGCGTCGCCGTCGAAGACCACGAACCAGGGCCGCAGGGAGGCGTCGGCGTAGCGGGCGACACGCGGGTCGCCCGCCTCGGCCCGGTGCACGGCCGGGAACGCTGCGGCCTGGCCCAGCCGGCCCTGGGCGGCGAGGGAGCGCAGGTGGGTGGCGTACTCCCGGTCGGTCCACAGGGTGTCGGAGCTGTTGCCCTCCTCGACGGTGCCGGGGATCAGCTCCACGATGAACTTCCCGGCGAGAGCGGCGCGGCTGGGCCAGGCTCCCGCGCGGGCGGCGGTGTCGAGGTCGGGGTGGCCCGCGGCCAGCTGGCCGGGCCGGTAGAGGGCGTCACCGAGCTTGCCGGTCAGCAGTGCGTCGAGGTCGGCCGGGCCGCGGCCGAGGTTGGCGGCGAAGCCGTCCTTGAGTTCCAGCTTGAGGACGACGGGCCGGTGGCCGGGGTGGGCGTCGTGCCAGCTGCGGATGTCGGAGAGGCAGCCCGCCAGGTTCTGGTTGCGGGCCTTGGTGCGCAGCTGGGCGGGGGTGGTGGCGTTCTCGCAGTTGCTGTCGTTGCCGAAGGGGTTGTTGTGCGAGACCCGCCACGAGCTTCCGAAGAAGTTGGTCCACACGTCGAGCTCGAGCATGGCGGCGCCCGAGTCGAGAGCGTCCGCGAAGTAGGGGTACTTGGCCTTCTCGTAGGCGTTGTGCACGCCGACTCCGGTCGATCCCGCGTAGGGCAGCCCCTCGGAGGCCGCCGCCCCGGCGGGGGCCGTGCCCAGTGCGAGGGCGAGGGCCGCCAGTCCCGCGGTCACCGCGCCCGCCATCCGGTTTCGCAGTCTCATGCTTCGGCTCCTGTCGCTCCAGTGCGGCTCAAGTCGCCTGGAGCGTAGGGGAGTTGAATGGCGCATGGAAGGCCGGTGAGTGACGTGCGGAGGGCCGGGGAGCCGCTGTGAGGACGGACACGTCCGGATTGCGGAACCCGGACCGCGTCCGTACCCATCGAACGAGGCGTCGGACGCGTCTGCGGGGCGGGAGTACCAGATGTTCAGCAAGGTGCACGGGCGGGCCGTACGGGCCACCGTGCTGGTCGGCGTGCTCGGCGCCCTCGCCCTCGCGGGCGGGTGGTACCTCTGGGAGCTGCGCGGCCTGGTCGCGAACCGTGCGGACGGCGACGCCGCGCGGGGCGTCTACCAGCAGGACCCCGAGCGGGCCGACCGGACGGCAGCGGCCGTGCTGGACGGATTGGTCCGCGAGGACCCGAACCCGCCGACGGACGGCAAGGCCTTCGCCGGCGGGGACTCCGCAGTGGACTGGCGCTCCGCCGGGTGGCGGCCCTCCACCCCCCTGGAGGCCCGCCCCGCACCGGCCGAGCCCGGCGTCGGGGCGCTCTTCTCCCCCGGCACCGACGGCGACCCCGACCACCACTGCTCGGCCGTCGTGGTGCACTCACCTCGCGGCGACCTGATCGCCACCGCCGCCCACTGCGTGTACGCCGGCGGCTTCCGCACCAACCTGGCCTTCGCCCCGGGCTACCAGGACGGGGTGGCCCCGTACGGGATCTGGGTGCCCACCCGGATCGACGTGGACCCACGCTGGACCGAGGACCAGGACCCCGACCACGACGTCGCCTTCGTCCGGCTGCGCCGCCCCGGCTACCCCGGCCAGCGGCTGGAGGACGTCACCGGGGCCGAGACGATCGCCTTCCGGCCCCAACTGCCCGCCCCCGCACGTCTGATGGGTTATCCCAACACTTCCGAACAGCCGGTGGACTGCCGCAACGCGGCGCGCGCCGCCGGGCCGACGCAGCTGCGCTTCGACTGCGCGGACGTGCCGAACGGCACCAGCGGCGGTCCGGTGCTCACCGACGGGCACACGCTGATCGGGGTGATCGGCGGCCGCGACGGCGGCGGCGACGAGGAGACCTCGTACAGCAGCTACTTCGGTGACGCCGTCCGGGCCCTGTACGAGCGCGCCACGACCTCCAAGGAGCTCTAGGCCGTCCCTTTCCCGGCGGCTCTTGCGCAGAGGCCCGCCGGGTGCGGGTCTTGCTAGGCTCTGCCGCGCGGTCGGCACCGCCGCACCCCCACGTACACGGACGGGACCGACGGGACCGACATGTCTCCTAAGCAGCAGCGCGGCGAGGCCACCGTCGACCAGATCCTGACCGCCGCGCTGCGGGTGTTCGCCGAGTCCGGACAGCAGGGGTTCACGGTGAACGCGGTCGTCTCGGCCAGCGGGGTGAGCCTGGGCAGTCTCTACCACCACTTCGGCAGTTTCGACGGGATGGCCGCCGCCCTCTACATCCGCTGCATGGACCAGCTGGGCGAGGACATGACCGCCGCACTGGCCCGCGCACGCACCGCCCGCACCGGCGTCAGGTCATGGGTGACGTCCTATCTGCGCTTCACCCAGGAGCACCGCGACGTCGCCCTGTTCCTGCACGCCTCGGCCTACTCCGGCTACCTGGTGGCCCACGCGGAGGAGATCGGCGCGGCCAAGGCGGTGCAGTTCGCCGCCCTCACGCAGTGGCTGGAGGTGCACGTGGAGCGCGGCGAGATCGCCCCGCTGCCGGCCTCCGTGATCGAGGTCATGGTCATGGGCCCGCTCACCGAGGCCGCCCGCCGCTGGCTGTCCAGCACGTACGAGATCGACCTGGCGGAGTCCGCCCGCCACCTCCCGGACCTCATCTGGCGCTCCCTGCGCCCCGACCCGTCCTAGGGGGTGTCTGACCGGGCGACGTCCTTCGGCGGGCCGTGGTGGGCCGGGCAGGCGCTCCGCGAGCACCCGCGCCGCCGGCGGCGCGGCCAGGTCCGCGCCGAGGACCACCGCGTGGTCGCGGGAGGATTCTGGGTGGTTGTCCGGAGTGTCGTCCATGGCACCGAGTCTCCGGCGCCAGGTGCGTCCCGGTCAGCTCCCCGCCGGGGCGGACGGAGGCGTCCCGGGGGCGGACGGGGGCACGCTCCGGGGCAGGGCGCCGTCTTCCGGGGGCTGCGGCTCCAGTTCGCGGACCGTGACGTATCCGATCCCGCTGTCGGCCCCGGTCACGACCTCGATCCGGCCGCTCTGGTCGGGGATGTTCACGGGGTTCCAGCCCGGCATGGCAGCTTTCTCACGGCCGGTTGGGTTACCGAGGGTAGAGCGACCTTGGCGGAAGCCGGGAACGGGGGTCGTCAGGGCGGGCGAAGGCGCAGGCCAGTAGGCTGCGGTCCGCACGCCTTCCACTTCTCCGTCCATGGCCCCTTTCCCCCCGCGCTCGATCGTGAGCGCAGGGAAGATCCCGCGGCCTTCGGGGGCGAGCACCACCCCGGCCCGCGCCCGCCGTACGGCGCC
>NZ_JBEZLA010000124.1:0-7279 GCF_040651925.1 Streptomyces sp. NPDC048349
GTCGAGGAGCAGGACGTCCTTGACCTCACCCTTGAGGACACCGGCCTGGAGGGTCGCGCCGATGGCGACGACCTCGTCCGGGTTGACGCCCTTGTGCGGGTCCCTGCCGGTCAGTTCCCTGACCAGCTCGGTCACGGCGGGCATGCGCGTGGAGCCGCCGACCAGGATGACGTGGTCGATGTCCGCGACCTTGATCTTCGCGTCCTTGACCGCGTTGTGGAACGGCGCCTTGCAGCGCTCCAGGAGTTCGGCGGTCAGCTGCTCGAACTGGGAGCGCGTGAGCTTCTCGTCCAGGTGCAGCGGGCCCTCGGCGGAGGCCGTGATGTACGGCAGGTTGATCGTGGTTTCCGTCGCGGCGGAAAGTTCGATCTTCGCCTTCTCTGCGGCCTCGCGCAGACGCTGGAGCGCCATCTTGTCGTGGGACAGGTCGATGCCGTAGGCGTTCCGGAACTGCTTCACGAGGTGGTCGACGATCTTCTGGTCCCAGTCGTCGCCGCCGAGGTGGGTGTCACCGTTGGTGGACTTGACCTCCACCAGCCCCTCGCCGATCTCCAGCAGGGACACGTCGAAGGTGCCGCCGCCCAGGTCGAAGACGAGGATGGTCTGATCGTTCTCCTTGTCCAGGCCGTAGGCCAGCGCGGCGGACGTCGGCTCGTTGATGATCCGCAGCACCTTCAGGCCCGCGATCTCGCCGGCCTCCTTCGTCGCGGTGCGCTGGGCGTCGTTGAAGTACGCCGGGACGGTGATCACGGCGTCGGTGACGTCCTCGCCGAGATACGCCTCCGCGTCACGCTTCAGCTTCTGCAGGACGCGTGCCGAGATCTCCTGGGCCGTGTACCGCTTGCCGTCGATGTCTCCGCTCTGGGGGAAGCGCCAGTCCGCCTCGCCGATGTGGCGCTTGACCGATCGCGCGGTGCGGTCGACGTTCGTCACCGCCTGACGCTTGGCGATCTCTCCGACCAGGACCTCTTTCCCCTTCCCGAAGGCCACCACGGAAGGCGTCGTCCTGTTTCCCTCGGTGTTCGTGATGACCGTGGGCTCGCCGCCTTCCAGGACGGCGACGACCGAGTTGGTCGTACCCAGGTCGATCCCGACTGCGCGTGCCATCGTCCGCTCCTCTCGGTTCGGGGAAGGTGTTGACCGCTCACTTCGCCGGGCGCCCCGAGCAGGGCGGCCGCTGTGCCGGTATGGAGGGGGGCCGGGGGAAGGCCGGCCCGCCCTCCGTTTTCCTGCCGTGCCTCCGTCAGGCGTTGATCTCCTTGCGTGGGCCGTCTGCGGCCTTGATCTGGATCTTCCGGGGCTTCGCCTCCTCTGCAACCGGAATGCTCAGCCGCAGCACGCCGGCCTCGTAGGAGGCCTGGATACGGTCGGGGTCCAGCGCCTCGCCGAGGAACAGCTGGCGGGAGAACGACCCTGCGGGACGCTCAGCGATCACCACGTCGCTGTCGCCTCCGGAGGCGGTGGTCCGCCGCTCCGCCCTCACGTTGAGGACGTTCCGGTCGACGTCGAGGTCGATGGACTCGGGATCGACACCGGGCAGGTCCAGCTCGACGACGAAGGCATCGCCCTCGCGGAAGGCGTCCATGGGCATGGCCGTCGGCCGGGCCGCGGTGCCCAGAACCTGCTGGGTCAGCCGGTCCAGCTCACGGAAGGGGTCGGTGCGCATGAGCATCGTCTTTCACTCCTTTCCCGCTGATCGCAGGATGCACATGGCGACACCACCTATATAGCGCGCGGCAATAAACTTGACAAGAGTCGACTCAACAAGGTCGTTCCGCGCATGCCGGCCCTCGTCCGCCGCCCAGCGTGGGCAGGGAACTCTCAGCGTCGTTCGAGCAGTTTTCGCTCCCGTGCGGCGGTGCTCGTCGTGCCGGTCCATGCGCCAAGGCCAGCGGGGCCGGTCACTGCGAGGAGCAAGGCGAGGGCCGCGGGAAGCGCCAGAGCGGTGGGCAGGGAGGTGGAGGCTGCGATGTAGGCGATGGCAGCCGGGCCGACCAGGCTGCCGCTGTAGCTGAGCGTGGTGATCGTCGAGAGCTGGCGTGGCGTGCCGTGGCCGGCGGTGCTGGCCAGGACGGGCCAGATGAGTGCCATCCCGGCCCCCGCCAGGGCCCATCCCGCATAGGCGCCGAGCGGGCCCGTGGCGGACGAGGTGATCACGAGCAGCAGTCCCGTCGCGGTGGCGAGCCCCGCCGTCCGCAGCGTCACGCTCGGACCCAGGCGGGAGCGCAGGAGGTCGCCTGCAAGGCGAACCACGGTCATGGCCGTGAGAAAGGCCGTATAGGCCAAGGACGCCACGGCCGGCGTGACATCGAGGACCCGGCGGGCATGGACGCCCGCCCAGTCGGTGGCGGCTCCTTCAGTGAGGAACGCGGCCGCGCCCAGCAGGCCCATGGCCACGACGAGCAGAGGATTCCGGCGAGCGCTGGTCCCCGGCTCGGCGGGACGCGGGACGGGCGGCTGGACCCGGAAGGTGACCACCCCCATCACCACGGCCAGGGCGAATCCGTTGACGGCCAGCAGTGCCTTGACCCCGATACCGGCGTGCAGGGCGGCAGCGACGGCGAGGCCGCCGCCCACTGCGCCGACGGTCCACAGGGCGTGCAGTCGGGACATGATCGGCTGCTGGTGGGCGTGCTCGGCAGCAGTGGCGTGCAGGGTCAGCACGACGTTGAGGCCGCCCAGGAGCAGCCCGAGGAACCCGGCCGCGACGATCAGCGCCCCGTAGCCGTCTGCGACGGCCGGGCCGGCGAGGGCCAGTGCGGTGGCGGGAGCGGTCCACGCGAGCAGCGGTCGTGCGGCCAGGTGTCCGGCTGCGGTCATGCCCGCCATTGCGGACAGCCCCATGGCCAGCAGCACCCCGCCCAGCCTGCCCTCACCCAAGTCCAGGCGTGCGTCCAGGGCGGGCAGGCACGCCCCCCACTGCGCGTTGACCACGCCGGTGAGCAGGTAGACCAGGCGCAAGCGCGCGAAGTCGGTCACCGTACGACTCGTAGGGCGTCCAGGCCGGCAACGAGGTGGTCGCCCAGACGGGGCCGGCCGGTCGGCACCGGGCGGATCTCGATGGTGGTCATCCCGGCCGCCGCACCGGCGTCGATCCCCGCCGCCGCGTCTTCCAGTACCACGCACCGGCCGGCCGCTGCGTTCAGGCGGCGGGCCGCCTGCAAATAGCCCTGCGGGTCGGGCTTTCCGGCCGTGACGTCATCGGCGGTCACCAGTACGTCGGGTACCGGCAGGCCCGCGGCCTTGAGGCGGGCCATGGCCACCGCGCGCCGTCCGGAGGTCACCACCGCCCACGGCCCGGCATCCGCCAGCAGGCTCCTCGCCCCCGGGGACGCCGAGATGCCGGCGGTGTCCTCGACCTCACGGACCAGCAGCCGGGCCTCCTCGGCGGACGAGTCCAGGCCGGGCGCCACCAGTTCTATCAATTCCCGGGTGGTACGGCCGCCCGACAGTTCGTGCACCCTGGCGGGATCCAGCCCGTGCTCCAAAGACCAGTCGCGCAGATGGCGTTCGATCGTGGGCAGGGAATCGACCAGCACCCCGTCCATGTCGAACAGCAGCGCGTCGCAGGACACACGGATCTCGGGTTCAGCGGACAGCAGCAGCATGCGGGAGGAGCCCTTCTTCAGGGGTACGGGTGTGGCCGAGGATCTCGCTGATGACCGGAGCCCAGTCCCCGGGATCCAGCCCATGACCACCCAAGGGCAGGGTCGTCATCGTCGCGCCCCGAATCTCCCGGGCGAGGGCCAGGCCGTGTTCCAGTGGGAGGAGCCGGTCATGGGCGCCGTGGATGACCAGCGTGGGTACCCGAAGCTCGGGCAAACGCCCCCGCCAGGGAGCGACAGGTTCCACGTAGTAGTGATTGGTCAGGCTGGACTCGATGTTCCCTGCCCGCTCGACCACCCTGCGCGCCCGTTCCCGGGAGAAGTGCTCGTCGAAGTCTCGCCCCGATCCGGCCTGCAGGCGGTCCAGGAACACGATGTAGTCCGCGACCGAGCCGTGGTCGGACCACTCCGGCCAGGGCGCGTTGTGCAGTTCGACCTGGGTCGCCAGGGGAGTGGGCGGCAAGGTCGGGTGTTCGGGATCTGCGTCGCCCGGACTGCTGGAGACGAGCGTCAGGGATGCCACACGGTCGGGATGGGCCAGCGCCACCAGCTGGCTGACGGCTCCGCCTTGGGACAGCCCGACCAGATGGGCTTGCCCCACACCGAAAGCGTCCAGAATGCCGATCGCGTCCGAGGCCAGATCGTGCAGGTCGTAGTCCGGTGAGCCCGGCGGGCACGTGGTCGAACGCCCGGTGTCCCGTCCGTCGTAGCGCAGTACGCGCCGTCGCCCGGCCGCCAGCCGGAGACAGAACTCCCGGTCCCAGGCGAGCATGCACGCACCCGTGCCGGAGACCAGGAGGACCACGGGATCCCCCTCCTCACCGAACGCCTCCACGAACAGTTCGGCAGCGGGGAGACGGACCGTCGTCGTCTCACGCATTGACGCTCCTCCTTGCCACGTGCTGAAGGAGTTGCGCGTACGCGGCGGCCTCGTCAGCGAGGCCGTGCCTGCTGTTGATCATCCGGCGGGCGTTGCCCGTCAGGGTGGCGGCGAGCGAACGGTCCTCCAGCAGCCTCTGCGCTTGCTTTCTGAATTCGTCCGGGCTGTGGAACAGCAGGCCGGTGATGCCGTCGGCCACCAGGCAGGTGTTGCCCGGAATGGCACGGGCGATGACCGGGGTGCCCAGATGCATGGCCTCCAGCACCGCGTTGGGGCTGCATTCGCTGATCGAGGTGTTCAGCACGGCGGTGGCTTCCCGCATCGCCGCGTGCAGGTCCCGGCGGTTCAGGGCGCCGGCGTAGTGAACTCCGCTGTGCCTGAGACATCGACGACGCACGATCTCGTCGAACCCGTCGTAGGAGACGCCTGCTATGACCAGGTGCACGCGGGGATCCTCCCGCTGCCACTCGTCCACGCATCCGGTCAGGAAGAGGGGGTCCTTCACCGGACGGAGCCCCGCCGGCAGGAGGAAGACCTGCGCATCGTCCGGCAGGCCGAGCCGGTTCTTCAGCGAGAAATCGGACGGGTCGGTATCCACCGCCTGGGGAATCGAGTACAGCTTCTGGATGGTGTCCGGCCACAGGGCCAGACAGCGCAGCACGAAGTCGTCGTTGAACGCCACCAAGGCGTCCGCACCGGCCACCGCTTCGGTCATGACCGCGAAATGGGCGGGATCCAAGGAGAACTCGTTGAGATCGGTGCCCCCGAACACCAAAATGTAGGGGATCGTCAGGCTGTGCCGGATTTCCCCCGCGGCCACGGCGTGGGTCACGATGGCCGCATCGAAGCCGCATCCTTCCGCCCCGTGGGCAAGGGCCTCCGGGAGGGCGCCGGCTTCCACCAGCCGTACTTCATGGCCCGCACTGCTCACATGTGCTGCAAGCCGTCGGATCGTCGTGTCGTTTCCGGTTGCCGGAGCACTATCGGTGATTGCCGCAATAATCATCGCTCGCATGACCTTCCGTCAGAAACGGTGCTCGCGACGGCGTCGGAGAGGAGCCCCGGTGCCGTGCCCCGGCGGGCCCCTTGCGGGCGGGCGTGGCGCGGCTGTGCCTCCCCGTGCGGTTCGAGCACGGGTGCGGATGCGGGCCGGTCTCCGAACGACACGGCGAACAGGTTCCTGTACGGTCCCGCCCGCCCCTAGAGAGCCCACGGAGCCGGACCAGAGGCCCCCCGTCCTCCTCGAAGCGGACGTCGCCGGGGACGCCGTGATCCACCGCGAGGGCAACCACCTAGCGCGAAGTCGTTCTCGTCATCGTCAACGCTATAGCAGAACCCAACAAACTCAGGTCGCATGAATCCGTAGATCATCTCGACCCCTCCGTCACAGATCCCTTGGCACAGTGGGACCAAACGCAGCTCGCTGCCCTGCCCGACCGGCACGGTGAGCTGTAGCACCACTACAAACAAGGGGGAACGAACATGAACGTTCGCGATAAGGACGTCCTGATCACGGGCCTCGGCGCCACCACCCCGCTCGGCGGCGACGTGGCGACGACCTGGCAGGCCATGCTGCGGGGCGAGAGCGGGATCCGGGCCATCGAGGAGGACTGGGCGGCGGCGCTGCCCGTACGGATCGCGGGCCGCCTGCGCCAGGAGCCGGGCGACCTGCTCGACCGCGTGCAGGCGCGCCGCATGGACCGGTGCGAGCAGATCGCGCTGCTCGCCGCGCGGGAGGCATGGGCCGACGCAGAGCGGCCCGACGTGGAGCCGGAACGGCTCGCGGTGGTGATCGGTACGGGCACCGGCGGCGCCCTCACCCTGCTCGGCCAGGACGACGTGCTCGAGACCTCCGGCGTACGCAAAGTCTCCCCGCACACCGTTCCGATGCTGATGGCGAACGGCCCGGCCGCCTGGGTCAGCATCGACCTCGGGGCGCGCGGCGGCGCCCACACCCCGGTCAGCGCCTGCGCCTCGGGCGCCGAAGCGATCGCCCAGGGCATGGATCTGATCCGGCTCGGCCGGGCCGACGTCGTGGTGGCCGGCGGTACGGAAGCCTGCCTGCACCCGCTGCCGCTCGCAGGCTTCGCCCAGGCCAAGGCCCATTCCACCCGCAACGACGACCCGGCCGGGGCCTCACGGCCCTTCGACACGGGCCGCGACGGCTTCGTCATCGGGGAAGGGGCGGGCGTCGTCGTCCTGGAACGCGCCGGTTTCGCCGCCGCGCGCGGGGCCCGGCCGTACGCGGTCCTCGCAGGAGCGGGTGTGACCTCCGACGCGCACCACATCACGGCCGCGCACCCGGCGGGCCAGGTCCGGGCGATGCGGATGGCGCTGGATGCCGCGGGACTCGCGCCCGCGGACATCGCGCACGTCCACGCTCACGCCACGTCCACGCAGCTGGGCGACCGGGTGGAGGCCGGGTCGGTGGCCGAGGCCGTCGGCACGCATCCGGTGGTGACGGCGACGAAGTCGATGACCGGCCACCTGTTCGGCGCCGCGGGCGCCGTCGGCGCCATCGCCGCGATCCTCGCCGTCCGGCACGGCGTGGTCCCGGCGGTACGCAACCTCGACACCCTCGACCCGGAAGTCAGGCTCGACGTGGTCACCGGGGCACCGCGCCAGGGCCGGGTGGCCGCCGCGCTCGCCAACTCCTTCGGCTTCGGCGGCCACAACGCCTCGCTGGTGTTCACCACGGCCTACGGCGTGTCCGCAAAGTCATGGAAGCCAGAGCCGTAGGCAGGCGAGGGTGACCAGGGCTTGGTAGTGGCGGGCTCGTTTGTCGTAGCGGGTG
>NZ_JBEZLA010000125.1:0-7185 GCF_040651925.1 Streptomyces sp. NPDC048349
AACGGACGCTTCCTTCGTACTCACCCTCTCGGGCTTTCCTCCGGGCTTTCGTTCTGTGTTCTTGCGTTTCCGACTCTATCAGACTCTTTCGGGCCCGATTTCCTCGGTGCTTTCCAGGTTCTGCGCTTTCGCGCCTTCCCTTTCCGGCGGTTCCGACTCTATCAGAAGATTTCCACCGGATTTCCCGGCTTCGATTCCCGAATGAAGAGTCGAGTGTCCCCACATGAAAGCTCCTTGTGGGGGCTGCTGCCGAACTTGTCCAGCTCGAGGCAACTGCTCAACTCTACAACCGTGACTGGAGGGTGTCAAAACGCCTCCCGGCCGCCCCCGAGCTCCCCGAACGAGCCGTCCTGCGAGACCCCAAGGTCATGACGCATCGCGGCTCGCATGGCCCGAAGTTCTTGCCAGACCGCCCGCCCCTGCCGCTCCGCGGTCTGCATCGTCTCGCCCGGCTCGGGCTCACCCCGCTCGAGGCGTTTGACCTGGCCGTAGACCTTGTTCAAGGCCTGGTTGACCGCGCTGGCGCGCACGAGCACCTCGTCCGGAGCGATCATTTGTGCTTCGGAGTACCGGTCACGGTGAGCGTCCTTCGCCGCCTCGAGTGCAGCCCTGTCGGCCTCCTCCACGTCTCGTTCCCTCAGAACGTGCATGTGGCGGTTGAGCGCCGTGGTGAACTGCCTGGCATCCCGGTTGAGGTCCACATAGCAGGCCCGCCTAAGTACACGGTTCTCGTGGATCTCCTCGTGGCTGCGGACGATCTCTATCTCCCGGAGCTTCGTACGCTCGGAGCCGCGCTGGGTGAGGAGCGAGCCCCCCAGGGTGCCGGCCACACCCGCCACCGCGATGATCACTGCGCTGAGATCCACCGACCCACTCCCCACGTCACTCACTTCATGCCGCTGCCCCGGACCGCTCCCCCGGCACAGAAGGCAAGTCTGACGTCAGAGCCCAGGGCCGCGGAAGCAGGTTGAGAGCTGAGAGCCCTTCCCGGTCACGCAGGGGAACCGGGCGCGGAGCGTCGCGGTGAGCGGTCCCTCCTCGCGGTGGCCTCGGCGACCTGGCGGATGGCGCGGCGGAGGAGATCGCCGTAGGGGGTCTGCGGAAGGCTGGGTGCGTGCGCCTCGGCTGCCTGTATGTGCTCGGCGGCGGCTGCGAAGGAGCCGAGGCGGCGGTAATCGTCGGCGAGGTTGAGGTGCAGGGAGGGGTAGAAGCCGGCGATGTGCAGGCCCGCGTCGTGCTCCTGGACGCGGCGCTCGGTCACGGCGTCGGCAGCGTCCAGGGCCCGAACGTTCCAAGCGAGGGCCTGGGCGGGATCTTCGTAGAGATCGGCCAGGTAGTGGGCGAGGGAGCAGCGGTGCAACGGGTCCCCGGTTACACCGATCTCGGACCACAGTCCCAGCAGCTCCCGGCGGGCGGAAGCACGGTCACCGACTCGGCCTTCGGTGACGGCATGGCCGATGGCCTCCATGATCGGGTCGGGGATGGCGGGACCCGCAGTGGTGGCGGTGGTGGTGGTGCTGGTGACGGTGGCGGTGGTGGCCATGGAGTGTTCCTCTATGTCCTTCTCAGGCGGAGTGGTCGTGCTTGATCGGCATGGCCAGCGTGGTGAGATCGCCCCGGTCCGCGGACCGGATCGTGACCGGTCGGCCCTCTCCGCGCAGATCGAGCATCACGTCAGGACCGATCGCGGAACTCACAGCGGGGTAGAGCGTCGTGAGCTCGAACCAGACCCGCAGCGCCTGGCCCGAGACGGTGGCGGGGAGGGCGACGCCGGGGTGCGCATCGTCCGCAGACACCATGCTCACTTCGTGGTCCGCGACGTGCAGTGCGATCCGCTCGCCGCCAGGCTGCTCTTCGAGTGCTCGCAGGAGCAGCTCCTTCGCGACCGTCACTCGGGTGGTGACTCCGCCCAGTGAGGCGAGCATCAGCCGATGGTCGGGGAACGGGCCCGGCAGCAGCCGACACAGCCGGTCGGCCCTGTCCCCCGCGCGGAGCCGAATCCCGTGCGGGACCGCTTCGAGCCGCACCAGCGCACTGCGGCGGATTCCGGCGACAGCGACCCGCAGCTCGTCCCCGCTGACCGTGCCGACCCACGGCTGCGCCGGAGGGCGGGCGGGCACCAAGGTGCGGGTGGTGAGCCGGTACCGGTCGGTCGCGGTCAGGGTGATCGCCTCATGATCCGCCTCGATGCACAGACCGGCGAGGGCCGGCAGACCAGGCTCGTCCGCGGCCGCCGTCAGGACCTGCTCGACCGCATCCGCCAGCACGGGACCCTTCAGCTCCGCGATCAGATGCGCCGGTATGTCGCCCAGCACGGACTTGATCGCGGCGGCCTTCTGCTGCGCCGCCGCGGCGTCCTCGACGACCTTTGCGACATGCTCGTCGACCAGCCGGGACGCCTCATCGGCCCCGGCACCGAGGACCGCCTCGACGGCTGCGAGGGGCATGGCGATCTCACGGAGCCGACGCAGCACGGTCGCCCGCGCCACCTGGTCGGCGCTGTAGTAGCGGTAGCCCGACGCCGGGTCGGTCTCGGCGGGCGGCAGCAGCCCGGAGTCGGCGTAGAACCGCAAGGCGCTGGGAGTCAGCCCGCTGTGTTGGGCGAAGGCCCCGATCGGCATCAGTTCGGATTTCGGCACCACGCCATCATTGGGCTTCAACCAACTCGAAGGTCAACGCCCACCGGTGTCGGCGTACGCGTGAACGTGGCTCTGGCAAGATTTTCGTAGGCGGAGACATCGTGGCGCGGGGGCCGGTCGTCGGCCGGTCAGCTTCGCTTGAGGTGGTACAGGTTGGGATCCGGATCCCCAGCAAGGTAGTAGGGCTGAAGACCCTCGCTGGTCCGCTCCATGCCGAACTCCCAGGTGTACTGGGCAATCGGAGTGAGTGGCTCGGTCGTCCATTCGTCGATGTCTCTGGGGCGACGCTGGACTTGCTTCGTCACGTTGGTGATCGAGATCTGGACCGCCGGGGCACCGCCGATCGTCTCTCCGCTGCCTCCCTTGACCAGTTGCCAGGTCCCGGTGCCAGTCAGACCCCAGCCTTCGTCGAAATCCCAGTCCTCGCCTCCAAGATTCTTCACCTCGGCTCGACCGTCCCCCTCCAGGATCACCTTGGCGCCGTCGGGTCCCGTCCAGTCCCCAGCGAGTTCGCTGGTCGAAGCATCACGGACGGTCGGCAGCGTGGGGTAGAAGAGCGCCCCACAGCCGCTGGTGAGCACGACAAGAACCACTGCCGGGCCCAACATCCACCATCCTCCACGCCTGAGATTGCCCATCATGCCCCCAGCTCGGTACCACCTCGGCGAAAATGAACATGTTCAGAATACCTCGCCGGGGTGGGGTACCAACCCCAAGGGCCCCTCGACGTCCAGGGCCGCTCTCTTCTCTTGAACCGAGTCCCCGCGAGTGTTCATCACAGGCTCGGCTCCCCGGGTGGTCGGTCCGCGTAGCGGCGGCGGAGGTGGGCGATCAGTACGACGCGGTGGCGGAGGAGTGGGACGCCGACCCGTCCGGACATGATCCGTTTCTGGAGTTTGACGTCCGTGATGCGGCCTTCGTTGACCTCCGAGTTGTATGGGGTGGCGATGCCCTGCGCGGCGGCGTGTCGGTCTTCGTGCAGGGCTCCGGCGACGCCGACAGAGGGGCCAGTCCGCTGTTTGCTAGGTCGTCCAGCCAGCTCGGTAAGGGCGTCGCGTCCCGGTTGTCGAGCATGGCGGCGAAGCGACGGACCAGGTCGTGGGTGTGCCGGAGTTCAGGGCAGTGATCGAGGAGCCGGGGAAGACGATCGTTGATGTGCAGGTTGCGGCGGCCAGGATGGGTGATGATCCAGCGGGCGGCTTCGCGTGGGGAGGATGGCCGCTCGCGCGGCTCGTCCAGGGGCAGGCCCCGCCGTAGTGGTGCGACGGCCATCTTCACGCGCTGGTAGTGGCCGAGGTAGCCCTTGGACTGGAGCTCCTCATGCAGGATCTTCGCGCTGTGCTGTCCGTCGTCCCAGCGTTGTTGCAGGTAGTCGAGGTAAGGGTCCAGCCGGACGGCTTGCGGGGCGGGCGGCGCATCACTTCCTGCCAGGTCCGGGCCCTGGCGTACTTGCGCACCGTGCGGCGGTCCAGGCCGAGTTCGCGGGCCACGGAGCTGTGGCTCCGGCCGGTCCGGGTCAGAGCGTGCACAGCCTCGAACAGCCAGCGGGCATGCTCCCCGGCCCGGCTGTCGGCCGCGGTGTTCTCGGCGGCCTCCTCGATATATGCGGGATCGGCCTCGCTGACCGGGGGCAATGCTGCGGTCAGGCAGCCGCGACGGGTGGAGGCGATCTCCTGGACTCGGCGGAAAAGACCCTGCCAGAGGTGAAAGCGGTCACTGACCTGCACGAAATCCGGAGCACTGGTGGTGATGCCTGCCGGTAGGTGAAAGAACCGTCGCGGCAGGCGATCTCGACACCGGGGTGTTCGCGGAGCCACCGGCTGAGCTGTTCTGCGTCGCGTCCCTCCCAGAGCGTGAGCGGGAGCCGGGTAGTGGCATCGACCAGGAGGGTGCCGTAGATGTCGCCGTAGAGTGCGAAGTCATCCACCCCCAGCACCCGTGGTGTCTCCAGTGGCGGAAGCGGCATCCGCATCAGCTGGGACAGGACGGTGCACCTCGAGAGCCTGACGTTCAGGATCCGCAGCATCCGTGCACCGCCCCGGCCGGCCAGCACCACCCCGGCGGACTCCACCACGCCCTGTAGGAGTGGGGTACGCCGCTGATAGCGCACGGTCAGGCCCGGTACCTGCTCGACGAAGGTTACCTTCGAGAGGCCACGTTTTCGCAGTACAGACGGCGTACGGACAAGTCGATGCGGAGAGGCCGACCACCGAGAGCGACATCGGCCAGACGCCGTACATAGCGGCTGTGGCACCACGCACTGGACCGACCGCATCCCGTACATCCCGCTGAAACGCCGGACTTCGTGCGGGCCCGGACCGCCACGACAGCATCGGAGACATCAACCGACATAACCCGGCGCCTCTTAGGGTGTGCATCAGGAAAGTCTGCTGATCAGCTCGGAGATGTCATGCCCTGGCGGATGAAGTTGAGCGCGATAACACTGGATTGCCCTGATCCACTGGCTCTGGCGGCGTTCTATCAGCAGGCCACCGGCCTTGAACCCCACCCGAAGTCGGACGCTGACTTTGCCGGTCTCAACCGTGAGGACGGACTCCTCATCGGCTTTCAACGGGTCGACAACTACCGGGCGCCGAGCTGGCCTGATCAGGCCGTTCCACAGCAGCTTCACCTTTGCTTCGACGTCGCGGACCTGGACGAGGCGGAGGCCCGGCTGCTGGAGCTTGGCGCAGGCAAGTCGGATCACCAGCCTCATGAGGACAGGTGGCGGGTCCTCACCGATCCAGCTGGTCATCCCTTCTGCATCGTCAGGGGCTGACTCGGCGGCTCCCGCACACGACATAGCTGGGGACGTTCCTCCGTACGCGGTTCGGGAGGTGAGGTAGTACGCCGACAACCGATCCCGGTATGGACGCGGGCAGGAAGATCGCAGGATGCAGGCCAACCCCTCGCAAGAGAGCGAGACCAGCAGTGACCGAACCGGCCCCGGTGAACCTGATCGATGTAGGAGACCCGGACGGCAACCGCTGCGTCGTCCGGGTGACCGGCCGCTACCAGCCCGGAGTGCTGACCGGCCACGACGTTCTGCGAGCCGATGTCCTGATCTCCGCGAGCTTCGCGGATGCCCGACTGGAGCTCTCCATGGTCCAGCGGGACCTGGACATTTCGCAGCACGACCTCACCCAGCTCGCTCCGGGCAAAGGTGCAACCATCGGTGGCGCCCGCGGGCTGAGTCTCAGCTTCTTCATGCACGAGGACCGCACGCTGTCGTTGACGGTCGAGGACCCCGACCGCATGAGCCTCGCCCTGGCGATCGGTCCCCAGGAAACCTGGATCCAGGACCACCGCCAGCGACTCGACCGGGTTCGCGAGACCTGGCCCAGCGAAGTCGTGGAGACGGCTCCCATGTCCTACGAGTGGAGCTCCCACCGCAGGGGGTAGACCTGCCTCCTTTGGATCTCGTCGGCCGGCCCGTATCCACCGCCACCGCATGGGACGACAGATGTCTTGGTGAAGCCAGGCTCTCTTCAGGTCACCTCCGGCTTCCGCCGGTGCAGCCGCACGCGTTCTCCCGGCCGACCGACATATCCGCAACACGGCACGCACGGCCGTTTCTGGGCTTGCCCCCGCTCGGGCCGACCACGTGCGGATGGGCCCGGCCGTCGACCAGACCCCATCACGCTGCCACCGGCAGAAGCCCATGGTCCGTCCGCCGAGGACCGCACTCCGTCGACAGGTCCCGCCACAGGGCGCCGGTACTCACAGGCCTGCGCCCGCCACCGGCCCCTCTGTCAGAGGTTGACCCGCTTCAGATAGACGCGGCAGCGGTGCGGGACCGTCTGGTACCAGACCATCACGTGCTCGTCCTCGTACGTACGCAGCCGCATGGGGTTGGGGTCCTCGTAAAGGCTGCCGTCCTTGGGGTCGATGGCCATCGCCGCCAGGTCGACCAGGCCGTCCATGACGGCGCAGACGAGATTCTGCTGCTCCTTCGCCATGTCGCCGAGCACCCACAGTCGACTGGGGTCGCACTCCCACGCCCAGCCGGCGTCGTTCTCCACGCCTTCACCGCGCGGACTCACTGCCCGATCTCGCGCTGGGCCTCGGCGAGGATCCGGCTGCTGGTCTCCATCGCGGCCCGGAACTCCTCTTCCGTGGCCGTCGGATCTCCCGCGACCCGTTCCGCTTCGTGCAGCGCGGCCGCCCGGGCCGGCCAGCGGTGGATTGCCACGTGCGTGGCCCACTTGATCAGGAAGAACCGCAGCGGATTGATGGCGCCGGTCTCGGCAGCCCGGTCGAAGGCCTCATTGCATTCCTTGTCGAGGACGGCCAGGTTGGCCATGTCGATCCGGCGCACGGCGTCCCGCAGGGCTTCCCGTGTCATGGCCGGCTGAGGAATGAGCGGCCCGCCGTCTTCCAGCTGCTGTGCTGTCATCACGTCCTCCAGGGGAACGCGGCCAGGATACCCAGCCGACCCGTCCGATTCGGCGGTGAACGCAGAAAAGCCCCGCACCGGACCCTTACGGGTCTGGTGCGGGGCTTCCGCAATGACTGTTCGGCGGCGTCCTACTCTCCCACAGGGTCC
>NZ_JBEZLA010000126.1:0-7103 GCF_040651925.1 Streptomyces sp. NPDC048349
CGGCCCCGGCCCTGCGCCGCGGCCGCGGCGCCGCGGCCGCGGGGCTCCTGGCGGCCTGCCATCCGCTGCCGGCAGCGGCCGTCACCCTGTTCACCGCGGCGCTCGCGGCCGCCGCGGGTCACGGCCCCGCCGGCGGCGCCGCCGCGGCGGGTGCGGTCGCCGCCGGGCAGCTCTCGGTCGGCTGGTGCAACGACCGGGCCGACCTGCGCCGCGACCTGGCCGTGGGCCGGCGGGACAAACCCCTGGTGGCGGGCACGGTGTCACCCGCGGCCGTCACCCGGGCGGCGGGCCTGGCGCTGCTGGTCTGCGTCCCCCTCTCCCTGGCCGCCGGCCTGCTCGCCGGGGCCGTCCACCTCCTCGGGGTGGCCGCCGCCTGGGGGTACAACCTGCGCCTCAAGGGCACGGCCGCGTCCTGGCTCCCGTACGCGCTGGCCTTCGGCCTGCTGCCGGCCTTCGTCACCCTCGGGCTGCCCGGCGCGCCGTGGCCGCCGCCGTGGCTCACGCTGGCCGCGGCCCTGCTGGGCGCGGGCGCGCACTTCGCCAACGTGCTGCCGGACATCGCCGACGACCTGGCCACCGGGGTCGTGGGCCTGCCCCAGCGGCTGGGCGCCCGCCGTTCGGCCGCGCTCGCCGCGCTCCTCGTCCTCGGCTCGGCCGCCGCCCTGGTGGCCGGACCGCCGGGGGCGGTGACGGCGTACGGCTGGGTGCTGCTGGGGGGGACGGCGGCGACGCTGCTCCTCGCCGCCCGGCGCCCGGCCGGCCGGCTCCCCTTCCTGGCCGTGCTGGCCGTGGC
The DNA here is from genome assembly GCF_040651925.1 of Streptomyces sp. NPDC048349. Classification (NCBI taxonomy): domain Bacteria; kingdom Bacillati; phylum Actinomycetota; class Actinomycetes; order Kitasatosporales; family Streptomycetaceae; genus Streptomyces; species Streptomyces sp. NPDC048349. The sequence goes on from NZ_JBEZLA010000126.1 coordinate 794, forward strand.
CGGAGCCGACGTGGTCCTGCTGGTCGTCGAGCTCGGCAGCGGGGCGGCCGCGCCGGGCTGACCGCCCACCGCCGCAGTTCGAGCGACAGGTGCGCGGACAGGGCGCGGAGGAAGTCGGGTGCGTCGAAGGCCGCTCCGGCGGAGGCGACACCGACCGTCCTGGTCCGTCCGGTGAGGGCGCGGTGGACCGCCTCCCTAGGGCGCGTGCCGGGTACGGGTCCAGGACAGGAGCTCGTCCGCCGGCCAGGTGTTGACGACGCGCTCGGCCGGGACCTCGCACTCCGCCGCCCGTTCGCAGCCGAGCAGCTGCCAGTCGAGCTGGCCGGGGGCGTGCGCGTCCGTGTCGATCGCGAAGAGGGTCCCGGCGGCCACGGCGAGGCGCAGCAGCCGACGGGGCGGGTCCAGCCGCTCGGGCCGGCTGTTGATCTCCACCGCGGTGCCGGATTCGGCGCAGGCCGCGAACACGGCCTCGGCGTCGAACGTTGACGGGGGCCGGCCCCGGCCGGTCACCAGCCGCCCCGTGCAGTGGCCCAGCACGTCCATCAGGGGATTGCGCACGGCCGCCACCATCCGCCGGGTCATGGCGGGAGCCTCCATCCGCAGCTTCGAGTGCACGGAACCGACGACGAGGTCGAGCCGGTCGAGGAGTTCGGGCTCCTGGTCCAGCGTCCCGTCGTCGAGGATGTCGCACTCGATCCCGGTCAGCAGTCTGAACGGGGCCCAGGTCTCGTTGAGCTCCGCCACCACCCGCAGCTGTTCGCGCAGCCGCTCAGGGGAGAGCCCCCGGGCGATGGTGAGCCGCGGGGAGTGGTCGGTGAGCACGGCGTACTCGTGCCCCAGCGAGGCCGCGGCCCGGCCCATCGCCTCGATCGGGCTGCCTCCGTCGGACCAGTCCGAATGCACGTGGCAGTCCCCGCGCAGGGCCGCCCGCAGGGCCTTGGCGGCGGTGGTGGCCGGCGGGCCCTCGGGGAGCGCGGCGACCTCGTCCTCGAGCTTCTGCAGGTAGCCCGGAACGGCCCCGGCGAGCGCCTCGCTGATCACCCGGGCGGTCTTGGGGCCGATGCCCTTGACCGCTTCCAGGGAACCGGCCGCCGCGCGTTCGGCCGTCTCGCGCTCGCCCATGTGCTCGACGGCGGCCGCGGCCGTACGGAACGCCCGGACCCGGTACGTGGGCTCCCGGGCGCGTTCCAGCAGGAAGGCGATGCGGTCCAGCGCAGCCACCGGGTCCATCGGCGTACCTCCTGCGACCCAGTGTCCGGCGCTGCTCCCGCTCACGCCTCCTGCGGGACGGCGGCGTCGAGCGCGGCCGTGAGGCGGTTCAGCCGGGTCTGGAGCTCGAGGATCTCGGCCAGCTCGAAGCCGGTCGCCGCCGCGATCCTGCGCGGTACCTCGGCCGCGCGGGCGCGCAGCGCGGCACCCTCCGCGGTCAGGTGGGCGTGCACGGACCGTTCGTCCTCGGTGCTGCGCTCGCGGCGGACCAGGCCGGCCGCCTCCAGGCGCTTGAGCAGCGGGGACAGCGTCCCGGAGTCCAGGCGCAGGTGCTGCCCGATCTCCTTGACCGGCAGTTCGCCGTGCTCCCACAGGACGAGCATCACCAGGTACTGCGGGTAGGTCAGGCCGAGGTCCTTGAGGACCACCCGGTAGAGACCGCCGAAGGCGCGGCTCGCCGCGTTCAGGGCGAAGCAGATCTGGCCGTCCAGGCGCAGGAAGTCCTGGTCGGGGTGGAGTGCGGTCGGCTTCACGGTCATGGGCGCCAGTGTACCCGGGGAGGACTGGCGAGGCATTGAATTGTGCACAACTGAATTGCGTGCTCTAATGGTGGAGCGCGGTCGACCACCGGCCGCCGCAACGGATCATTTCTGCGAGAGGAACTCCGATGGACGCGCTGTACACCGCTGTCGCCACCGCCAACGGCCGCGAGGGCCGCACCGTCAGCTCCGACGGACAGCTCGACCTCGCCCTCGCCATGCCCCCGGCGCTCGGCGGCAGCGGACAGGGCACCAACCCCGAGCAGCTCTTCGCCGCCGGCTACGCCGCGTGCTTCGCCAGCGCCCTCGGCCTCGTCGGACGCCAGGCCAAGGTCGACACCAGCGAGGTGTCCGTCACCGCCGAGGTCTCCATCGGCAAGGACGGCGCCGGCTTCGGCCTGGCGGCGGTCCTGCGCGTCGAGCTCCCCGAGTCCCTGGCGGGCGAGACGGGCACCCTGTTGGTCAAGCAGGCGCACGAGGTCTGCCCGTACTCCCGTGCCACGCGCGGCAACATCGACGTGGACCTCGTGATCGAGTAACCGCACCCGGTGCCGGTGCCGCACCCGGTGCCGCACCCGGCGCCGGCGCGGGGCCCCGGCCCCGCCGCCGATCGGGTGGAGGTGCCGGACGCGCGGCGGGCGGCCACCATGGAGGGGCACGGCCCCGTCCGGGGGCCGCCCGCCGGGGGTTCGTACACGGGGAGGCGCCAGTGGCGCACACCTACGCGACAGACGTACTGGTCGCCGGCGCGGGACCCGTCGGCCTGACCGCCGCCGTGGAGCTCCGCAGACGCGGGGTCTCCTGCCGCATCGTCGACCGGCTGCCCGCCCGGCTCCCCTTCGCCAAGGCCGTGGGCATCCAGCCGCGCACCCTGGAGCTCTGGGACCGCATGGGACTGGTCCGCGCCGCCCTGGAGGCGGCCGTCCCGCTGCGCGGACAGCTCACGTACGTCGACGGCGCCGAACAGCCCCGCCTCGACCTGCGGCTGCCGCCCGAGGTGCCGTACGGATTCGCCGCGCTGCCGCAGTACGAGACGGAGCGCATCCTCGAGGAGTTCCTGGCCCGCTTCGGGACCGCGGTCGAGCGCGGCACCGAACTGGTGTCGTTCGCACAGGACACCGACGGGGTGACCAGCCGCCTGCTCACGTCCTCCGGCGCGCAGGAAGAGGTACGGACCCGGTTTCTGGTGGGCTGCGACGGCGCGCACAGCACCGTCCGCAAGGCACTCGGGCTCGGCTACGAGGGCGGCGCCTTCCCCGAGGAATACATGCTCGCCGACGTGGAGGTCGACTGGGACCTGCCGCACGGGTACGGCGTCCGCTCGATGCACCACGGCGCCGACGGCGCGGTCGACGACGTGCTGGTGTGCATCCCGCTGCCCGGCCGCGGCCGCTACCGGATGTCCATGGTCGTACCGCCCGAACTCTCCCCGGCACAGCAGGCCGAAGCCGCCCTCGACGGCGTCGCCCACGGCCTGCAGACCGCCCGGGCCCCCGGACTCCCCGACGTCCAGACCGTCCTGGACCGGCTGTCCCCGCGACCGGCCACCGCCTCCCACATCCGCTGGGCCTCGGTCTTCCGCATCAGCCACCGCATCGTGGACCGGTATGCCGACGGCCGGGTCTTCGTCGCCGGGGACGCCGCGCACATCCACCCGCCCACCGGCGCCCAGGGCATGAACACCGGCATCCAGGACGCCTGGAACCTGGCCTGGAAACTCACCCTCGCCGTCGACGGCCGCGCCCGGCCCGGCGTGCTCGAGAGCTACGACACCGAACGCCGCCCCGTCGGCGAGGAAGTCGTCGGCCGCACCGTGCGGCACGCCGCCGCAGGAGTCCAGGCCGACCCGGACGACCCGCAGACGGTGATGATGCGCGAAGCCCAACTGCTCGTCGCCTACCGGGGCAGCCCCCTCGTGGACCCGCCCGGTCAGGGCCCGGGCCCCCGGCCGGGCGACCGGGCACCGGACTGCGGCGGCCTCACCGGACAGATCGCCGCCTACCCGCTGCGCCTCTACGACCTGCTGCGCGACCGCGGACACGTCCTGCTCGTCTACGGCAGCGGGGACGGGGCCGGCGAACTCGTCCGGACGGCACGGGAGTCCGCGGCCGGCCTCGTGGAACCCTGCCTGATCCTCGGCTCCGACGCGCCGGCCGACTCCGAGCCGGGCGCACTGCCGGCCTACCGCGACACCGGCGGCGAGTTCGCCCGCCTCTACGCGGTGGACGGGCCGACGGCCTTCGTCATCCGACCGGACGGCCACCTCGCCGCCCGCCTCGCCCCACCGGCCCCCGAAGCACTGGCCGCCCATCTCGCCACCACCTTCGCCCCGGCCCCACAGGAGTAGCCGGACCGTCGGAAGACCCGGGCCGACGGCCCGTTTTGGAATGCCGGACGATCCTCAATACGATCCGGCGATGATCACAAGAAAACGGCTAGCGGCCCGGGCGTGCGGCCTGCTCGCCGCCCTGGCCGTCGGGCTCTTCCCGGCGAGCGCCACCGCCGCCGACGGGCCGACGGCGAAGGAACCCCCGAAGGTCGATCTCGTCCTCGACGTCAGCGGCTCCATGCGCGCCAACGACATCGACGGCCAGTCCCGGATGGCCGCCGCGAAGCAGGCCTTCAACGAGGTCATCGACGCGGTCCCCGGCGAAGTACGGCTCGGCATACGCACCCTGGGCGCCACCTACCCCGGTGAGGACAAGGCGCTGGGCTGCAAGGACACCAAGCAGCTGTACCCGGTCGGGCCGCTGAACCGGACCGAGGCGAAGACCGCCGTGGCGACCCTCGCTCCCACCGGCTGGACGCCGATCGGCCCCGCCCTGCTCGCCGCGGCCCAGGACCTCGACGGCGGCGACGGCACCAAGCGGATCGTGCTCATCACCGACGGCGAGGACACCTGCGCCCCGCTCGACCCGTGCGAAGTCGCCCGCGACATCGCCGCCAAGGGCATCCACCTGGTCATCGACACCCTCGGCCTGGTCCCGGACGCCAAGATCCGGGCCCAGCTCACCTGCATCGCCGAAGCCACCGGCGGCACCTACACCTCGGTGCAGCACACCGCCGAACTCTCCGGCAGGGTCAAACAACTCGTCGACCGGGCCGCCGAACCCGTCGTCAACCCCGTGGCCACCGAGGGCGCGAAGCAGTGCGCGAACGCCCCGGTCCTCAAGCCCGGCCTCTACAGCGACCGCGAGACCTTCGGCGAGCACCGCTGGTACCGGGTCGACGTCCGCCCCGGCCAGGAGCTGCGTGCCTCGGTGAGCATCGCCGCCGACCGCGCCGTCAACAACGACTACGGCCTCCTGCTGCGCGCCACCACCCTGCACGGCCGCGAGATCGTACGCGGCTCGGAGGCGGGTGACGGCCGTACGGACGTCCTCTCGACCGGCCTGCGCTACCCGAAGGCGGAGGTCGACGGAGCCGACGACGCCGCGAAGGAGGCGCCGGAGACCGTCTGCATCCAGGTCAGCAACTCCTTCTCCGCCCCCGCCTCCGTCAAGACCACCCCCGGCATGCCCGTCGAGCTGACCGTCGACGTGGTGGACGGACCGGACGGGGCGTCCGACGCCGCCGCCTTCGGGCTCGGCCGCGGCTGGTGGCTGCTGGCCGTCCTGGCCCTCATCGGGCTGGCCGCCGGTGTGGTGTGGGGATGGATCTCGCGCTGGCGCATCTCCGTCTGGAGGACCAACTGATGCGTACCGTACGCACCCTGACCGCCGCCCTGCTGGCCGCGGCGGCCGCCCTCGCGGTGGCGGGGACGGCCTCGGCCGACACCCCCTCCGCGAGCCCGAGCACCCGCTCGGCCTCCGCCAAGGAGGAGGCCGCACCGACCGAGGCCGGCACCGGCTTCCGTACCGCCGCGGCGTTCCGGCCGGGCCAGAAGGCCACGGCGAGCGCCTCCACGGGTGACTACCTCTACTGGGTCCTCCCCGTCGACGCGCAGCAGCGCCTGACCGTGAAGGCCACGGTCACCCTGCCCGAGGCCAAGGTCCGGCACGGCGCCTCGACCTGGCAGCTCGACGTGTACGACGGCCTGCGCCGCCGCCAGGCGTGCACCTACGGCATGCAGACCCGGGCCGCCGCCCGGGAAGCGGCCTCGGTGGACCTGTCCTGCACCCTGCGCACGGTCCGCGCCGGAGCCGAGCAGTGGGCCAACGACCCGCTGCCGGGCAGCTACTACGTACGCCTGACCATCGTCGACGCACCGGAGGAGGACCTCGGTCTGCCGATCCGCGCGGCCGTCGAGGCCTCCGTGGCGGAGACGGGCGGCGCCTACGCCGTGGACGGCGCCCTGTCCACCCCGCTGGTCCCCGCCACCGTCACCGGATCGCTGCGCGAGCCCGAGGACGGCTGGTCCGGCGGCTGGTGGTCGGACCGCTGGATCTGGACCGCGGCGGGCGGGGTGCTGGCCGCCCTCGCGGGCATCTTCGGCTACTCCCTGACGCGCGGCTCGGGCCGCCCCTCCCGGGTGCCGCAGCCACGGGGGCAGCCGAGCTCCCCGGGGCTCCGGTAGCCGGGGAAGCGCCCCAGGACACCCCCGCAGCCCCTGACACCCCCGC
>NZ_JBEZLA010000127.1:0-6777 GCF_040651925.1 Streptomyces sp. NPDC048349
TCCAGCTGCTGGAAGTCCTCCATCGAGGGGTCCTGCGCCTGGAGCATCGTCCCCATGGCTCCGTCGGCTACGACCACCCGCGTGGCGAGCGCCTCTCGGAGGGCGTCGGCCCGGGTCTGGGTGTCTGCGGGCGGGTTCGGCAACGAGGCCATGACTGAGCTCCCTGGGATGCGACGGCTGTCGGCTTTGCACCCCTGCTGTGTCAAGGGTGCACGCGGTCAGGGTAACCGCGGGGCACGTGACCCGGTGAGGGTGTCCCACGAAGCGGACTGCATTCTGTGGCGGGGGCGTCCGCTCGGGCGTGTCGGGCCGGGGTGCGGCTTCACACGTACGGTCCGGGACGCCTCACCATGCAAAACGTCGGCATCGACCGATAGTGTTCAGCATTGTCGAACTACGTCAGCAGGAGGCTGCGCCATGGCACGGAACATCCAGTCGCTCGAGCGAGCCGCTGCGATGCTGCGACTCCTGGCGGGTGGCGAGCGCCGGCTGGGACTGTCGGACGTGGCGTCGTCCCTGGGCCTGGCCAAGGGCACGGCGCACGGGATCCTGCGCACCCTGCAGGCGGAGGGCTTCGTCGAGCAGGACCCGGCCTCCGGCCGCTACCAGCTGGGCGCGGAGCTGCTGCGCCTGGGCAACAGCTATCTGGACGTGCACGAGCTGCGCGCCCGCGCCCTGGTGTGGACGGACGACCTGGCCCGGGCGAGCGGCGAGAGCGTGTACGTGGGCGTGCTGCACAAGAGCGGGGTGCTGATCATGCACCACGTCTTCCGGCCCGACGACAGTCGCCAAGTGCTGGAGGTGGGGGCCATGCAGCCGCTGCACTCCACCGCGCTGGGCAAGGTCCTGTCGGCCTACGACCCGGTCGCGCACACGCAGGCCCTGGAGGTGGAGCGCGAGGCGTTCACGCCGCGTACGGTCACGGACGCGGCCGGCTTCGAGGAGATCCTCGGGCTGACCCGGGCCCGCGGCTGGGCGGCCGACGTGGAGGAGACCTGGGAGGGCCTCGCCTCCGTGGCGGCGCCCATCCACGACCGGCGCAGGATGCCGGTCGGCGCGGTCGCCGTGGCGGGGGCCGTGGAACGGGTCTGCGGGGAGTCCGGCGAGCCCCGGGCGGCCCTGGTGGCGTCCGTGCGGGATTGTGCGCGGTCGGTTTCACGCGACCTCGGAGCGGGCCGATTCTGAGCTTGACCTGACTGATCCGACCCACCCTTGGCGGCTTCCAGCTGCGTTTGGGTGGGTTTTGTCATTTACTGATCATGGATTGGCCGGATTTGGCCGATCGCACCGAGTGGTAACGATCCGGTTCTTTGACCTGGCCGGGCCTTGACGGGTTCTTCACACAGGCGGAAAACTGCCGTTCATCGGTCGGCAATGTCGAACACCTACCGGCAATACGCGTTAAGGTGTGGCAAGGCCAAGGACCGGTGCAGCACTCACCGAGTGCGCGGAACCACCGGAGGGACCCGGTGTCCGCCCACCCCTGGACGTACGTAAGGAGTCGCGGGTGTCCAGCTCCGACATCTTCATCGGCGAGACCATCGGTACCGCCGTACTCATCCTGCTCGGCGCCGGCGTAGTTGCAGCCGTCGTACTCAAGCGTTCCAAGGCGCAGAACGCGGGCTGGCTGGCGATCACCTTCGGGTGGGGTTTCGCGGTCATGACCGCGGTCTACATGACCGGTACCCTCTCGGGCGCCCACCTCAACCCCGCCGTCACCGTCGGCATCGCGATCAAGGACGGCGACTGGAGCAACGTCCCCGTCTACGTCGCCGGCCAGCTGCTCGGCGCCATGATCGGTGCCACCCTGGCGTGGGTGGCGTACTACGGCCAGTTCCAGGCGCACCTCACGGATCCCGAGATCGTCTCCGCCCGGTCCGAGCACGCGGGACTGGTCGACCAGAAGACGGAGCCGGACGCCGGCCCGGTGCTGGGCGTCTTCTCCACCGGCCCCGAGGTCCGCAACGTGTGGCAGAACCTCGCCACCGAAATCATCGGCACCCTGGTGCTCGTGCTCGCGGTACTCGCCTTCGGCCTCAACGACGAAGGCAAGGGCCTCGGCACCCTCGGCGGTCTGATCGTCGCCCTGACCGTCGTCAGCATCGGCCTCTCGCTCGGCGGCCCGACCGGCTACGCCATCAACCCGGCGCGCGACCTGGGTCCGCGCATCGTGCACGCGCTGCTGCCGCTGCCGAACAAGGGCGGTTCCGACTGGGGCTACGCCTGGATCCCGGTCGTCGGCCCGCTGATCGGTGGTGCCCTCGCCGCGGGTATCTACAACCTCGCGTTCGTCTAAGCCCTTCGCCTACCGGACCTCCCAGGAGCAGCCACCATGACCAGCAGCACCGGCCCCTTCATCGCCGCGATCGACCAGGGCACCACCTCCTCCCGCTGCATCGTCTTCGACCGCGACGGCCGCATCGTCGCCGTCGACCAGAAGGAGCACGAGCAGATCTTCCCGAAGCCGGGCTGGGTCGAGCACGACGCCACCGAGATCTGGACCAACGTCCAGGAGGTCGTCGCCGGCGCCATCGCCAAGGCCGAGATCACCGCCGCCGACGTCAAGGCCGTCGGCATCACCAACCAGCGCGAGACCACCGTCCTGTGGGACAAGAACACCGGCGAGCCGGTGCACAACGCGCTGGTCTGGCAGGACACCCGCACCGACGCCCTGTGCAAGGAGCTCGGCCGCAACGTCGGCCAGGACCGCTTCCGCCGCGAGACGGGCCTGCCCCTCGCCAGCTACTTCGCCGGCCCCAAGGTCCGCTGGATGCTCGACAACGTCGAGGGCCTGCGCGAGCGCGCCGAGGCCGGCGACATCCTCTTCGGCACCATGGACTCGTGGGTCATCTGGAACCTCACGGGCGGCGCCCAGGGCGGCGTGCACGTCACCGACGTCACCAACGCCTCGCGCACCATGCTGATGAACCTGCACACCCTGGCCTGGGACGAGAAGATCGCCGAGTCCATGGGGGTCCCGCTCAACGTCCTGCCGGAGATCAAGTCCTCCGCCGAGGTCTACGGCCACGTCAAGGACGGCGTCCTCGCCGGTGTTCCGGTCGCCTCGGCGCTCGGTGACCAGCAGGCCGCCCTGTTCGGCCAGACCTGTTTCGCCGAGGGCGAGGCGAAGTCCACGTACGGCACCGGCACGTTCATGCTGCTGAACACCGGCGACAAGATCATCAACTCCTACAGCGGCCTGCTGACCACGGTCGGCTACCAGATCGGCGACCAGAAGCCGGTCTACGCGCTGGAGGGCTCCATCGCCGTCACCGGCTCGCTCGTCCAGTGGATGCGCGACCAGATGGGCCTGATCAAGTCGGCGGCCGAGATCGAGACCCTGGCCTCCTCCGTCGAGGACAACGGCGGCGCCTACTTCGTACCGGCCTTCTCCGGCCTGTTCGCCCCGTACTGGCGCTCCGACGCCCGCGGTGTGATCGCCGGCCTGACCCGGTACGTCACCAAGGCGCACATCGCCCGCGCCGTCCTGGAGGCCACCGCCTGGCAGACCCGCGAGATCACCGACGCCATGACCAAGGACTCGGGCGTCGAGCTCGCCGCCCTCAAGGTCGACGGCGGCATGACCTCCAACAACCTGCTGATGCAGACGCTCTCGGACTTCCTGGACGCCCCCGTGGTGCGCCCGATGGTCGCCGAGACCACCTGCCTCGGCGCCGCCTACGCCGCCGGCCTGGCCGTCGGCTTCTGGCCCGACACCGACGCCCTGCGCGCCAACTGGCGCCGCGCGGCGGAGTGGACCCCGCGGATGCCCGCCGAGCAGCGGGAGCGCGAGTACAAGAGCTGGCTCAAGGCCGTCGAGCGGTCCATGGGCTGGGTCGACGACGAAGACGCCAGCTGATCTCACCCAGCTGACGCTATCGACGAGGAGCTAAGAGAGATATGAGCAGCCTGCAGAGCGTTCCCGCCCTGGGTACGCACCCGACCGCCGGTTCCAACGCGAGCCGCGCCGAGACCCGTGAGCAGCTGGCGAAGGCCACGTACGACCTGCTGGTCATCGGCGGTGGAATCCTGGGCACCTCGGTGGCCTGGCACGCCGCGCAGTCGGGTCTGCGGGTCGCCATGGTGGACGCCGGCGACTTCGCCGGCGCCACTTCCTCCGCCTCCTCCAAGCTCGTCCACGGGGGCCTGCGCTACCTGCAGACCGGCGCGGTCAAGCTGGTCGCCGAAAACCACCACGAGCGCCGGGTGCTGGCCAAGGACGTGGCCCCGCACCTGGTCAACCCGCTCACCTTCTACCTGCCCGTCTACAAGGGCGGGCCGGTCGGCGCGGCGAAGCTGGGCGCGGGCGTGTTCGCGTACTCGGCGCTCTCGGCCTTCGGCGACGGCATGGGCAAGGTCATCTCGCCGGCCCGTGCCGCCGCCGACAACCCGGGCCTGAAGACGGACAACCTCAAGGCCGTCGCGGTCTACTACGACCACCAGATGAACGACTCCCGCGTCGCCGTGATGACGGTCCGCGCGGCCGTCGAGTCGGGCGCGGTCGTCCTCAACCACGCCGAGGTCACCGGGCTGCGCATGACGCGCGGCCGGGTCACCGGGGCCGAGCTCAAGGACCGCCTGGACGGCACCGAGTTCGGGGTGGACGCGCGCGTCGTGCTCAACGCCACCGGCCCGTGGGTGGACCACCTGCGGCGCATGGAAGACAAGCACTCGATGCCGTCCATACGCCTGTCCAAGGGCGCGCACATCGTGATGAAGCGCAAGTCGCCGTGGAAGGCCGCCATGGCCACCCCGATCGACAAGTACCGCATCACCTTCGCGCTCCCGTGGGAGGACCAGCTGCTGCTGGGCACCACCGACGAGGTGTACGAGGGCGACCCGGCGGACGTGCGCGCCACCGAGTCCGACATCCAGCAGATCCTGGACGAGGCAGCCTTCTCGGTGAAGGACGCCGACCTGGACCGTTCGCTGATGACGTACGCCTTCGCGGGCCTGCGGGTGCTGCCCGGCGGCCCCGGCGGGGTCGAGAAGGCCAAGCGCGAGACGGTCGTCTCCGAGGGCGCCGGCGGCATGCTGTCGGTGGCCGGCGGCAAGTGGACCACGTACCGCCACATCGGCCGCGTGGTCATGGACAAGCTGGCCAAGCTCCCCGGCAGCCCCCTGACCGACGACATGGAGCCGGTCAAGTCCCTCGTGCGCCGGGTGCCGCTGCCCGGCGTCGCCAACCCGAACGCGGTCGCGCACCGGCTGCTGGTGGACCGCGAGCCCGGCACGCGGATGGACCCGCTCACCGCCCGCCATCTCGCCTCGCACTACGGCTCGCTGGCCTTCGACATCGCCCGCCTGGCGAACGAGGACCCGGCGCTGGCCGAGCGCATCCACCCGGACGGTCCGGAGATCTGGGCGCAGGTCGCCTACGCCCGTGACAACGAGTGGGCGCAGACCGTCGACGACGTGCTGCGCCGGCGTACGACGGTCACGATCCGCGGCCTGGACGACGCCTCCGTGCGCGCCCGCGTCGAGGAGATGCTGAGCCACAAGGCATAGCCGAGGCATAGCTGTCACGCAGGTGGGGAAGAGGGGCGGTTCCGAGGGGAACCGCCCCTCTGCCGTGGGCTGTGGCCGGTGCCTCATCAAGGCTTAGGCTGGCCCACGTACACAAGGGAACTTCGGAAGGAGACCTGGGTGATCGAGCTTGAGGGCGTGCCCGAGCTGATCGACCCGGTCATGGTGGCCGCGTTCGAGGGCTGGAACGACGCGGGTGACGCCGCCTCCGGTGCGGTCGCACACCTGGACCGGGAGTGGAAGGGCGAGGTGTTCGCGGCGCTCGACGCCGAGGACTACTACGACTTCCAGGTCAACCGGCCGACGGTGTGGCTGGACAACGGAGTACGGAAGATCACCTGGCCGACGACGCGGCTGTCGGTGGTCCGGATCGGCGGTGCCAAGCCGCGGGACCTGGTCCTGGTGCGCGGGATCGAACCGTCCATGCGGTGGCGGTCGTTCTGCAACGAGATCCTCGGCTTCGCGCACGAACTGGGCGTGGAGATGGTGGTCATCCTGGGGGCGCTGCTGGGGGACACGCCGCACACGCGGCCGGTTCCGGTCAGCGGGGTCACCTCGGACGCGGACCTGGCGCGGACGATGGACCTGGAGGAGACGAAGTACGAGGGCCCCACCGGCATCGTGGGCATCCTCCAGGAGGCCTGTACGCACGCCGGTGTGCCGGCGGTGTCGCTGTGGGCGGCGGTCCCCCACTACGTCTCCCAGCCGCCCAACCCCAAGGCGACGCTGGCCCTCCTGAACCGGCTGGAGGATCTGATCGACATCCGGATCCCGCTGGGCGAACTCCCGGAGGACGCGCGGGCGTGGCAGCTGGGCGTGGACCAACTGGCCGCGGAGGACAGCGAGGTGGCGGAGTACGTCCAGACGCTGGAGGAGGCGCGGGACACGGCCGACCTGCCGGAGGCGTCGGGGGACGCCATCGCGAGGGAGTTCGAGCGCTACCTGCGCCGGCGTGACCCGGCGGCGGGGCCGGCCGCGGAGCCGGGTGACGGCTCGTACCTGCGGGATACGTCGAGCGGGGTGACGCGGCCGCCGAAGCGGAAGCCGGACGCCTCCGGCGAGGAGCCGCCGACCGTGGCTCCGCCGGACGAGGACGACACCCCTCCAGAGGCGTAGCCGCGGCGGGGGCGGGGGCGGTGGGGCCGCTGCGCGGAGCCTCTCCCCGCCCCGCCCTTTCTCCGTTTCCTGGGGCTCCGCCCCAGACCCCGCGCCTCAAACGCCGGCCAAATCCAGCCTCGCCGGCGTTTGAGG
>NZ_JBEZLA010000128.1:0-6619 GCF_040651925.1 Streptomyces sp. NPDC048349
ACGTCGCCCTCGTCGGGGTCGACGACTCGGCGGTGGCCCGTCTGATGGACCCCCCGCTGACGAGCGTGCGCCAGCCGATCGAGGAGATGGGCCGCGCGATGACCCGGCTGCTGCTCCGGAAGATCGCGGAGGAGTCCGAGGCCGGCGCATCTCCGCGCCGGGGCAAGGGCGAAGAGCCGAGCCGGGTCCTTGCGACGCAGCTGGCCGTGCGGGACTCCTCGTGAGCGGATGAGGCCCGGGGCCGGGCCGACGAGCCCGGAGCCGTACGGAACGCAAGGGTTCCGTACGGCTGCGGACTTCTCACCTGCCGGGCGTCACAGCGCCGGGTGGGCGTTCTTCATGAGCTCCTGGAACTGGGCCGAGAACCACTGGCCCGCCAGCGGCGCGTTCGGGAGGGAGCCCGACATGCTGTTGCCGTTGCGGGCATTGCCCGTGTAGGTCGGGTCGCACATCCGGTCGAAGCCCTTGCCCTCGTCGTTCGGGATCTCCTTGCTGGCGCCGTCGGACTCGCCCGGCGGCTTGATCCACACGTAGGCGTCGATGCCCGCCGCCGGGGCGGCCTTGGGCCTCTCGCCGAGGCCGGCGCCTGCCTGGTTGCACCAGTTGCCGAGGTGGATGCGCCGGTCGTAGCGGCCGCCGTTGACGTACGTGTCCACGTTCGTCAGTGCGCCGGGTCCGGTCGGCCGGGCGGCGCCGCCCCAGCCGTTGCGGGAGGTGTCGATCAGCATGCCGATGTTCGCGTCGAAGCCGAGGGAGACCAGCTTGGCGCGCATGGCCTGGGCGTAGGACAGCTCGTCGGTGTAGCGGTTCCAGTCGACCCACTTCGACTGGCGCACGGAGGTGCCGTTGACGGAGTCGTCGATCTTGAAGTGGTCCTCCTTCAGGGCACTGTAGTTGGCGGTGTTGACGATGAATCCGTGCACATGGGAAAGCGTGGAGCCCTCGGCGGTCGCGGCCTGCTTGAACATCTCGGCGGAGGCGCCGAAGTTGTCGTCCCAGCCGAGCCAGCCGTGGTGGCCGGCGTCCACGTAGTTGTAGACGTTGGCGATCGAGCCGAGCTTGTTCAGCGCGTAGCCGACGCCCTTGACGTAGTTGCCGTTGGCCTTCATCACGTCGCAGTTGGGGGTGGCCGTCGGGCGCCCGGAGACGTTGGTGACCAGGTTCGGCAGGGAGTCGATCTCGACCGTGGTGACGATCCGCAGACCCGCGTACGTGGGGTCGGCGAGGATCGCGGCAATGGGGTCGATGTACTGCGTCTTGTACTTGTCGATCTCGGTGGGGCCCAGCTCGCCGTTGGAGGCGAGCGCGGAGCAGTCCCGTCCGGGCAGGTTGTAGATCACCAGCTGGACGACGAGTTCGCCGCTGCCCTTCTGCGCCAGGGCCGCGTTGAGGTGGTCGCGCAGGCCCATGGTGCCGCTGGTGCCGGTGACGAGGGCGATGCGGTCGAGCCAGACGGCGGTGGGCTGGTTGGACACCCTGCTGCCGCCCGGTTCGGCGGCGGCATGGGCAGACCACTCGGGGTTCACGTACATCTTGGCGCCGGCGTAGGGGTTGTCGACCTTGCCGCCGGTGGGCGGAGGCGTGGTCGGCGGCGTCGTGGGAGGCGTCGTCGGGGGCGTGGTGGGGGGCTGGGTCGGGTCGGTGGCGCCGTTGCAGGTGACGCCGTTGAGCTTGAACGTCGCGGGGACGGCGTTCGTGCCGGTGTGTGAACCGTTGAAGCCGAAGGACGTCGAACCGCCCGTGGCCAGGGACCCGTTGTAGGACATGCTCTTGGCGGTCACCGCGGCCCCGGACTGGGTGAGGGTGGCGTTCCACCCCTGGGTGACCTGCTGGCCGTTCGCATAGGACCACTCGAGGGTCCAGGCGGAGACCGGGTCGCCGGTGTTGGTGACGGTCACGTTGGCGCCGAACCCGGTGTTCCACTGGTTGGTGATCTGGTATTCGACCTTGCAGCCGGCCGTGGCTGCTCCGGCGGAGGTGCCGAACGCGGTGGCGGTGGCGCCGGCGGCCGTGACGAGACTAAGGGCCGCCAGTAAGGCGGTGCGGGGGATCGTGCGGCTCATGTCGTGGGTGCCTTTCAGTTCAGGGTGCGCACGCGCTCGCGCAGCCCGGTGCCGAATGAGGGGGGTGTGCGCTCGGGGCCGGCCTGGAGGGGATCCGGGTGTGCCAGGTCCAGCCGGGACACGACAGGGCGCGGCGCGGGTGTCGAACCGGGCCGTGACGCGGTGCTGCTCCGCCGAGCAGTGCTGCACAGGGGCGGGGACGTCACATGAGCGAGGCCTTGGAGCCAGGTTCGTGCACTGCGACGCGCCGAATGATGGAAGCGCTCCCACTGGTTGGGGCCAGACCGTAGCGGCAACTGACGCCCAGCAAAAGAGAGGTGGGGCAATTTCCCCGCGGAATCCTTTCGACTCTGCATGCGTCTTGACGCCGCCCCCCGGCGTCTGCACAGTGGGAGCGCTCCCACTGGTTCAGGCTTGTGCGCACCCGTTCTTCCGTCCCCGTCTCCCCCGAGCCGCGAGGAGAACCATCCGCATGTCGGCCCATCCCCCTCCCCGAGCACGCGTCCGACGCAGGCTGCTGACCGCCTCCGCCACGGCCCTCTCGCTCTCCCTCCCGCTGGGCCTCACGGCCGTCGGCGCCACCACCGCCGCGGCCGCCGCGGTGCAGTGCAGCGTCGACTACAAGACCAACGACTGGGGCTCGGGCTTCACCGCCGAGCTCACCCTCACCAACCGGTCGGCCGGCCCGCTCGACGGCTGGACCCTCACCTACGACTACGCCGGCAACCAGCAGCTCTCCAACGGCTGGAACGGCACCTGGACCCAGTCCGGCAAGAGCGTCCGCGTCACGGCCCCGGACTGGAACAGGACCGTCGCCGCAGGCGCGGCCGTCACCGCGGGCGCCCAGTTCACCTACAGCGGGACCAACGCCGCGCCCACCTCGTTCGCCGTCAACGGCACCCCGTGCACCGGATCCCACCAGCCCCCGGTCGCCGTCCTGACCAGCCCGACCGCGGGCGCCGTCTACACCGCGGGTACCCCCGTCCCGCTCGCCGCCACCGCCGCCGCGGCCGACGGCGCCACCGTGGCCAAGGTCGAGTTCTACAGCGACACCACGCTCCTGGGCACGGACACCACCGCGCCCTTCACCTTCGCCGCCACCGGCCTCCCAGCCGGTTCCCACTCCCTCTACGCCAAGGCCCACGACAGCCTCGGCGCCTCCGCCGAGTCCGCCCCCGTCGGCATCACCGTCGCGGCCGGTCCTGCCCTGGTCGCCACTCCCGCGCAGCTCTCGGTACGCCGCGGGGAGACGGGCACCTTCGACCTGAAGCTGTCCAAGCAGCCGGCCGCGAACGTCACGGTGGGCGTCGCCCGCACCTCGGGCAACACCGACCTGTCCGCGTCGCCCGCCGCTCTCACGTTCACCCCGGCGAACTGGAACACCGCCCAGAAGGTGACGGTCGCGGCGGGGACCACCGGCAGCGGCACCGCCGTCTTCACCGCTACCGCCCCCGGCCACACCGCGGCCGAGGTGACGGTCGCCCAACTGGCCGCCGGCTCCACGTACGACGCCCGGTTCCTCGACCTCTACGGGAAGATCACCCACCCGGCCAACGGCTACTTCTCGCCCGAGGGCATCCCGTACCACTCCGTCGAGACGCTGATCGTGGAGGCCCCGGACCACGGGCACGAGACGACCTCGGAGGCGTACAGCTATCTCATCTGGCTCCAGGCCATGTACGGGAAGATCACCGGGGACTGGAGCAAGTTCAACGGCGCGTGGGAGACCATGGAGAAATTCATGATCCCCACCCATGCCGACCAGCCCACCACCGGCTCGTACAACGCTTCCAAGCCCGCCACCTACGCCCCCGAGCACGACCTCCCCTCGCAGTACCCGGCCGGGCTCGACGGGACGGTCACCCCCGGCGCGGACCCCCTCGCCGGTGAGCTGAAGAGCGCGTACGGCACGTCCGACATCTACGGCATGCACTGGATCCAGGACGTCGACAACGTCTACGGCTTCGGCAACGAGCCCGGCAAGTGCTCCGCGGGACCGGCCGCCACCGGTCCCTCGTACATCAACACCTTCCAGCGCGGACCCCAGGAATCGGTCTGGGAGACCGTTCCGCACCCCACCTGCGACCGCTTCGCCTACGGCGGCAAGAACGGCTATCTCGACCTCTTCACCGGGGACGCCTCCTACGCCAGGCAGTGGAGGTTCACCAACGCCCCGGACGCCGACGCGCGTGCCGTCCAGGCCGCCTACTGGGCCGACGTCTGGGCCAGGGAGCAGGGCAAGGGGTCGCAGGTCACCGCGACCGTCTCCAAGGCGGCCAGGATGGGCGACTACCTGCGGTACTCCATGTTCGACAAGTACTTCAAGAAGGCCGGGAACTGCGTCGGCCCGACCGCCTGCCCCGCCGGCACCGGCAAGGACAGCGCGCACTACCTGATGTCCTGGTACTACGCCTGGGGCGGCGCCGCGGACACATCGGCCGGCTGGTCCTGGCGGATCGGCTCCAGCCACGCGCACAGCGGCTACCAGAACCCCCTCGCCGCCTACGCGCTCAGCGAGTACGCCCCGCTGAAGCCCAAGTCGGCGACGGGCGCGGCGGACTGGGCGACCAGCCTCGACCGGCAGCTCGAGTTCTACCGCTGGCTCCAGTCCGACGAAGGCGCCATCGCGGGCGGTGCCACCAACAGCTGGCAGGGGCGGTACGCGCAGCCCCCGGCCGGAACCCCCACCTTCCACGGGCTCTCCTACGACGAGAAACCGGTCTACCACGACCCGGCGTCCAACCAGTGGTTCGGCTTCCAGGCCTGGTCCATGGAGCGGGTCGCCGAGCTCTACGAGCAGACGGGCGACGCGGGCGCCAAGGCGGTGCTCGACAAGTGGGTCGGCTGGGCCCTGTCGAAGACCACGATCAACCCCGACGGCACCTACCGCATCCCCTCCACCCTCACGTGGTCGGGCGCCCCCGACACCTGGAACGCGTCGGCTCCCGGCGCCAACGCGGGCCTGCACGTCACCGTCGCCGACTACACCGACGACGTGGGCGTGGCCGCCGCCTACGCCAAGACCCTGACCTACTACGCCGCGAAGTCCGGGCACGCCGAGGCCAAACGGGTCGCCAAGGCCCTGCTCGACGGCATGTGGGCCCACCACCAGGACCCGCTGGGCGTCGCCGTGCAGGAGACCCGGACCGACTACCACCGCTTCGACGACCCGGTGTACGTGCCCGGTTCGTGGACCGGCACCATGCCGAACGGCGACACGGTGAACTCCTCGTCCACCTTCGCCTCGCTCCGCAGCTTCTACCAGGACGACCCGGCCTGGCCGAAGGTCGAGGCCTACCTCGCGGGCGGCGCCGCGCCCGTCTTCACCTACCACCGGTTCTGGGCCCAGGCGGACGTCGCCCTGGCCATGGGCTCGTACGCGGAGCTGCTCGAATAGCAGCCCGCCCCGCCCGATCGAACAGCTCCGCGTACGACGAGGCCGGGCAGCCCGCAAGGGCCTGCCCGGCCTCCACGCACGTCCGGGCGGGCCGCGGCCCTCCGGCGCGAGCGGACCCGACCGGACGAGGCCGTCCGGCCCCTGGCCGGCGGTCCCGCGGGTGCGGTTCACCCCCGGTACACGCGCGGTCCGGCCGCCCGTCGGGGATTGTCGGTGGGGTTTGCCGTTCGTCCGTGATGTGATGGGCGCATGATCGATGAGTTCCTTACCCATGGCCTGCCCGACGTGGAAGAGGCCGTCCGCAAGGCGGCGGCGATCGAGATCATGCCGAGATTCCGGCAGCTCGCCGAGCACGAGGTCGACGAGAAGAGCGGCCCGCACGACCTGGTGACGGTGGCCGACCGCAAGGCCGAGGAACACCTCACCGCCTCCCTCCAGCGGCTGCTGCCCGGCTCGGCCGTGGTGGGCGAGGAAGCCGTGCACGCCGACCCGAACGTGTACGGGGCGCTGCGCGCCGACGCCCCCGTGTGGATCGTGGACCCGGTCGACGGCACCCGGCAGTTCGTCTCCGGCGACCCGGCCTTCTGCACCCTGGTGGCGCTGGCCCACCGCGGGGAGATCCTCGCCTCCTGGACCTTCGCCCCGGCCCTGGAGGAGCTGGCGACCGCCGTGCGCGGGCAGGGCGCGTACGTCAACGGGGAGCGGATCCGCAGCGGCTCGCCCGAGCCGGGCGCCGAGCTGCGGGTCGCCATGGCGCACCCGCTGTACACCTCCGAGGAGGACAAGCGGGCCCTGGGCCGCCTGGACGTGCCCGGCGTCGCGGCCAGGCCCTGCGGATCGGCCGGCCTGGAGTACCTGAGGGTGGCCCGCGGCGAGATGGACGGCCTCGCCTTCACCTGGCCCTCGGCCTGGGACCACGCGGCGGGGCTGCTCCTGGTCACCGAGGCCGGCGGTACGCACAGCACCGTCGACGGGGTCCCCTTCCGGGTGGACCGGGACAACGCACTGCCGTTCGCCGTCGGACGTGACGAGGCCACGACGGTCCGCATCCGCGACCTGCTGCGGGGCTAGGGGGTGTCTGACGGAGGTCCGTGGTGAAGGAGCGGTGTCCGGTGCGTGCTCTCGGCGTGCCGGCCGGATGCCCCCGTACTGGACGTAC
>NZ_JBEZLA010000129.1:0-5989 GCF_040651925.1 Streptomyces sp. NPDC048349
TACGTCCAGTACGGGGGCATCCGGCCGGCACGCCGAGAGCACGCACCGGACACCGCTCCTTCACCACGGACCTCCGTCAGACACCCCCTAGCGGTAACCGGTGGTGTCCGCCGGGCGGCCCGGGTCCTGGACCTCGACCATGTACCGCCAGCAATCGGGGCGGCTGCCGTCGAGATCCGTGAAGCCGTAGACCCCCGCGAGCTGTCCGCTGGACAGGGACTGCCCGTTCCACCGCGCCCGCTGCGGGTCGGCGGCGAGCGCCGCCACCGCCCGGCCCACGTACGAGGGGGTCTCGGAGATGGCGAAGTGCGGGACCTTGTCCAGTGCGTCCCGCCAGTTCTCCTCCGTCACGCCGAAGTTCTCCAGCATCATCTCCGAGCGCAGCCACCCCGGGGTCAGCGCCACCGCCGTGGCCCCGCGCGGCCCCAGCTCGTGCCCCAGGGCGAACGCCATGCGCAGGACCGAGGACTTGGCGAGGTCGTAGAAGAACGACACCCGGTAGGTGCCCGCGTTGTACTCGGCGGTGCCGTCCGTCATCTCCACCACCAGCCCGCCCGGCCGGCGCAGCAGCAGCGGCAGCGCGAAATGGCTGGTGACGGCATGGGTCTCGACCGCGAGCCGCAGCAGCCGCAGTCCCTTGTCCAGATCGTGCTCCCACACCGTGCTGTCCCACTCGAAGAGCAGCTCGCCGCCCCAGATGTCGTTGACCAGGACGTCGAGCCGCCCCTGCTCCCCGTCGATCCGCCCCACCAGGGCCTCGACCTCGTCCGGCACCAGGTGGTCGGCCACCACGGGGATGCCGCGCCCGCCCGCCGCCGTCACCAGCTCGGCCGTCTCCTCGATCGTCTCCGGGCGGCCGTACTCCGAGCGCCCGGCGCGGGAACTGCGCCCGGACACGTACACGGTCGCGCCCTGCGCGCCCAGCTGGACCGCGATGCCCCGGCCCGCGCCCCGCGTCGCCCCGGCCACGAGGGCGACCCTGCCGTCGAGTGTGCGCTGTGCGTCAGCCATGCGCCCGACCCTACGACGGCCCACCCCCCTCCCGCCCGCCGAACACGGCGACCGCCGCCAGCGACAGCAGCAGCCCCCCGGCCGCCGTGCCGAGGGCCGGGCCGGGCCCCCACAGCGTCCAGGCCGCGCCGAACAGCAGGGACCCGGCGAACCGTGCCAGGGCCTGGGCCGTCTGCAGCACGGCGAGGCCCGTGGTGCGCAGCCCGGCGGGCAGCAGCGGCCCGGCCGCCGCCATCAGCACCCCGTCCGTGGCCGCGTAGAACAGCCCGAGCAGCCCCAGGACCCCGAGCACCAGCGGCGGCCCCGCCGGCACCGGGGCGAGCAGCAGCAGACAGGCGCCGAGCAGCAGCACGTGTCCGCCGAGGAACACCCGGCGCCGGCCCAGCCGGTCGGCCGCCCGGCCGACGGGCAGCGCGGCCAGCAGGAACACCGCCGCCGTCCCGACGGGCAGCAGCGGGAAGTACGCGGCCGGCAGCTCGAGCCGGCGCTGGAGCAGCAGGTAGAGGAAGGCGTCGCCGACGGTGAACAGGCCGAGCACGGCGGCGCTCGCGCACAGCCGCCGCAGCCCGGGGATCCGCAGGAGCGTGCGGACCGGCGGCAGCGGGGTGCGGGCGGCCGGGGCGGGCGCGGGGGCCTCCCGTACGAACAGGACCAGCACCACCACCCCCAGCAGTGCGGTGCAGCAGCTCACCGTGAACACGGCCGCGTACCCGTCCACCACCACCCACAGCACCCCGAACGCGGCCAGCGGCCCCAGCAGGGCGCCCGCCGTGTCCAGCGCCCGGTGCACCCCGAAGGCGCGGCCCTGGTCCTCGGGCGGACAGGACAGCGAGATCAGGGCGTCGCGGGGGGCGGTGCGCAGCCCCTTGCCGGTGCGGTCGGCGGCGAGTACCGCCGCCACCGACCAGGGGGTGGCGACCGCGAGCAGGGCCGCCTTGCACGCGGCGGAGAGCGCGTAGCCGAAGCCGGCCACGAGCTTGCGGCGGTGGGTCCGGTCCGCGACACGCCCGCCCGCGAGGCGCAGCAGCGCCGTGGCACCCTGCTGGAACCCGTCCAGGGCGCCGAACGCGAGCGGTGACATGCCGAGCCCGGCCATCAGGTACAGCGGCAGGACCGCGGTGACCATCTCCGCCGAGACATCCGTGACCAGACTGACCACGCCGAGCGCGAACACCGTGCCGGGGACGGCCCGCAGGGGGCCGCTCGGAGCCGGGGTGCCCCCGGCCGTGTCCGCGGCCCGACTGGTCGACAGGTACACGGATGCCTCCTCGAGGGTTCTAGAACCAGTTGACGGTGAGCGGGAAGGCGGCGGTGACCGTCGCGCCCGTGGAGTCGGTGGCCGTGGCGGTGATCTGGAGCGTTCCGGCTGCCCACGGCTTACCGCTGATCCGGCCGGTGCCGGGGTCGACGGTCAGGCCCCAGGGCAGGCCGGTGGCCGCGTACCGGATCGGGGGCTTGCCGCCGGTGGCGCTCAGCTGGATGGTGCAGGACTGGTTGAACTTGCAGTTCTGCGGGCCCGGGTTGGCCAGCTTCAGATCACCCGCGGTCGGGGTCGGGGTCGGAGTCGGCGTCGGGGTGGGAGTCGGTGTCGGTGTCGAGGTGGGCGTGGGGGTGGGGGTGGGGGTGGGCGTCGAACCGTCGAACACCTCGCTGATCGGCTGCACGTTGGCCGCGTTGCCCGCGTGCGTCGTGCCGAACAGGTCCTCGAAGGTCCGCAGCAGGTGGTGGTGGTTGAAGGCGGTGGCGTACTTGCCCGTCTTGACGTGTGCGCCGTAGAACACGGTGGCGATCTGGTTGGACCCCAGGTAGTTGTCCTCGTCCCAGGTCAGCACCAGCAGGCTGTTGTTGGCCTTCGCCCACTGCGCGTAGGCGTCGATGTTGTTCTTCGTCCAGGTGTCGCCCGTGCCGACCGAGCACGAGTGCATGTCGTTGCACTGGTTCGGCACGATGAACGACAGGTCCGGCAGCGCCGCGAAGTTGTTCTGCGGGAACTGCGTCCAGGTCTTCCCGGTGTTCAGCGGCACGTTCTTGAAGGCGAACCACGGGTTGTGCTTCTGGGCGTACTGGCCGTTCGTGCAGGCCGTGGACCCCTCGCTCGGCAGGTCCTCGTTGTACGTCGCGAAGGTCTTGCCGGCCGCGATCAGCTCCTGGCCGAGGTTGGGCGCCGTCATCGACTGCGGGGTGTAGCAGCCGTCGCCGGTGATGCCCTGCGTGGCGCCGGAGAAGAGGTTGAAGTAGTTGGGCTGGCTGGGGTGGGTCAGCGCCTTCATGCCGGTCAGGCTGGCGCCCCCGTTCGCCAACTGGTTGATGTAGGGCGCGTTCGCGCTGCCGATGATCTCTCCGTACTGCTTGTTCTCGTACACGACGACCACCACGTGGTCGTACGAGGGCAACGCGGCCGCGACCGACCCGGTCTGAGAACCGGACTCCGCCGCCTGGGAGTTGGCGACGGTGAAGGCGCCCAGCAGGCCGAGCGTGCCGAGTCCGGCGACGAGCGCGGACCACCGGGCCCGGCGTCTCGCGTCGGCCCTGGGTGAGGGGGTGGGCATGGCGGATCCTCCTTGATGGTCATTCCTCGCGCCGGGCCGCGCCGGCCACGGCGATGTTCAGGAAGCGCGGTACGGGACGCTCCCGGTCGCGGAAGTCCTCGGCGACCGCGGCCCGCACCGCCGTCAGCCGTGCCTCGGGCAGCAGCACCAGCGCGCTGCGCCCCGGTTCCTGCCCGGGCGGCCAGGCGCTCAGGGCGCCGGCCCGGCGGGCGCAGGCCACGGCCCGCGCCAGCTCGGCCGGGCGGTCCGCGGCCTCGCCGCGCACGGCCACCAGCACCAGCCGCGCCCCGGACGCCGCCGGGTCGAAGGGCACGTACCGCTGGCGCCGCCGAGGCTCCGCCCCCAGCAGCAGGGCCTTGCCGGCCCGGGCGAAGAGCACCGCCCGGCGCAGGGTGTCGTCCCCGTCCGGCAGGGCCGCGGCCAGCAGGCCGGCCAGGTGTGCCCGGTCCGGGAGTTCGCCCGGCCCCGTGTGCACGTCGGCCACCGCCAGGGCGACGGCGCACTCGGCCGGCTCCGCCGTGGCCAGCCCGGCGGCCGCCGTGAGCGAGCCCTGCACGTGCAGGTCCGTCCCGCCGCGGCCCACACCGGCCCGGGCCAGCGCCCGCAGCACGGCGTACGGGCGCTCCGCCCAGGCGGGGGCCGCGGGCGGCGGCCCGGAGAGGGTCAGCGGCAGGTCGCAGCTGTCCGCCGGGTGTCCGAGCGAGCTGAGCCGTACCAGGCCGTCGGTGCGCGGGGCCGCGGCGGCGGCCGTCGGCCAGCCGGCCGCCGCGACCAGGCCGGGGGACCCGAGGTGGAAGGCGTACGGCGCGCTCCACACGGCGGCCGGGGGCCGGCCGTGCGCGGCCTCCAGCGCGTAGGCGACGAGCCGGAACAGCGGATCCGCGGTGGCCCGTCGGGCGATGTCGAGCGGGGCCACGTCGAGCGGGGCCACGTCGGGGCGGGCGGCATCGGGGCGGGCGGTGCCGGGTCGGGCGATGTCGAGCGGGGCGACGTCGGGGCAGGCGGCATCGGGTCGGGCGATGCCGGGTCGGGCGGCTTCGGCTCGGGTGGCGGGGAGGCCGGCCATGGGGAGTCCCGCGGTGCCGGCACGTTCCGCGGGGGGCGTCACGGCGTGTCCTTGCGGGCCAGGATCCGGTAGGCGTTCCCGCCGTCCGTGACCCGGGCGGCCGCCGACCGCAGGGCGTCGAGCACGGCCGCGCCGGCGAAGCACGGCAGCGCCGCCGCCCGTACGAGCCCCGCCAGGACCCGCGCGCGGGGCGTTGCCGGGGGACCCCACGGCCGGTCCGGGTCCGGGGCCAGCCGTGCGGCGGTCAGGGCCACCGCCCCGAAGAAGTCGTTGCCCTGATGGGCCGCGCCGTGCTCCTCGACGAGGACGGTGAACCCCCGGTCGGCCAGCGCCTCGCGCAGGTTCACCGCCGGGACCAGGTGCTGGTGCTGCGGCTGGAACCAGGGCAGCCACGCCCGGCCGAGGAGGTCCGCCATGCGCGACTGCGGGTCGGGCACCTCGATGGTCAGGTATCCGCCGGGGGCGACGACGGCGGCCGCCGTGTCCAGTTCGGTCAGCGGATCCCGGGTGTGCTCCAGGTAGTGGTACATGCTGACCACCTCGTACCGGCCCGCCAGCTTCGAGGCGTACTCCGGGAACTGCCCCTGGTACCCGGTCGCCACCCAGCCGCGGCGCTCGGCCTCCAGGACCCCGTCGCCCATGTCCAGCCCGTCGAACCGGGTCCGCGGCCAGACCTCGCGCGCCGCGTTGCAGAAGTGCCCGTGCCCGGTGCCCACGTCGAGCCAGGACTCCGGTCCGTCGTCGTCCACGTACGTGCGGAGCATCTCGGCGCGCCCCCGGTAGGCGGCACCGAGCCGCCCGAAGACCGTGCCCGCGCCCTCGCCGCCCCGCCCGTCGTAGAAGTCGCGGTAGTAGAACTCCAGCCCCTCCGGGCTCAGCCGGGGGTTCTGGAAGACGTGCCCGCAGTCCTCGCAGCGCTCCAGCGTGAACCGGCCGGGCTTGCCCTGGAGCAGGTCGGGCACCCGGACCCGGACGGCGAGCCGCCCGCTGCCGCACCAGGGGCAGTCCGTGCGGCGCACCTCGAAGAAGCGGTCGGTCCCCGCGGCCAGGTCCGCCCGGTAGGCGGCGGCCCGGCCGGTGTCCGGCTCGCCCCGGCCCCGGCGGGCCGCACCGGCCGTCCGCAGGGCCGCGCCGAGCGACCGTACCGGCCGGGCGGCGGTGGCCCGGCCCAGATCGGCCGGGCGCAGCGGGGAGCGCGGCCCGCCGAGGGCCAGGTACGGCTGGAGCCAGTACAGCCCGGCCGCGGCGGCCCCCCACCGGCCCTGGCGTACGACGACCCCCGCCAGCAGGGCCAGCCCGGCGAGCTGGGCGGCGGCCAGCGCCCCCGGCGGCAGCCCCTGGGCCCGCAGCTCGGCGGCGCGCG
>NZ_JBEZLA010000130.1:0-5948 GCF_040651925.1 Streptomyces sp. NPDC048349
GTACGTCCAGTACGGGGGCATCCGGCCGGCACGCCGAGAGCACGCACCGGACACCGCTCCTTCACCACGGACCTCCGTCAGACACCCCCTAGGCGTGTTCCCCCGGGACACCCGGGCCGGCACCGGACGACGCGGGCTTGACCGGCACGATCCGCAAGAGACGGCCCGGGCCGAGAGGGAGAGGGGGGTGACAGGACGGCCCCCGACGGGATAGGCATCGGTGCCATGGACACCGAAAGCGCCGCGCCCGCCCCCGAGCCGCTCCCCCTCGCCGGAATCACCGTCGTCGCCGTCGAACAGGCCGTCTCGGCCCCCTTCGCCACCCGCCAGCTCGCCGACCTCGGCGCCCGGGTGATCAAGGTCGAGCGCCCCGACGGCGGCGACTTCGCGCGCGCCTACGACACCGCCGCGCACGGCCTGGCCTCGCATTTCGTGTGGGCCAACCGCGGCAAGGAGTCGCTCGCGCTGGATCTGAAGGACCCGCGCGGCCGGGAGGTCCTGCACGGGCTGCTGGCCGGCGCCGACGTCTTCGTACAGAACCTCGCGCAGGGCGCGGCGGCCCGGCTCGGGCTCGACTCGGCCGCGCTGTGCGCACGGTACCCGCGGCTGGTCGCCGTGGACGTCTCCGGCTACGGCTCCGAAGGCCCGTACGCCCACAAGCGCGCCTACGACATGCTGGTGCAGTGCGAAGCGGGCCTGGTCTCGGTGACCGGCACCCCGGAGCAGCCCGTCAAGGCGGGGATCCCGGCGGCCGACATCGCGGCGGCCATGTACGCCTTCTCGGGGGTGCTCGCGGCCCTGCTGCGCCGCGGCGTCACCGGGCGCGGGGGCCGGGTGGAGGTGTCCATGCTGGACGCGCTCGCCGAGTGGATGGGGCATCCGCTGCACCACACCATGCACGGGGGCGAGCAGCCCGTGCGGACCGGTCTCGCGCACGCGGTGATCGCGCCCTACGACGCCTACCCGACGGCCGACGGCGACCGGGTGCTGCTGTCCGTGCAGAACGACCGGGAGTGGCGGCGCCTCGCGCAACAGGTGCTGGATCGCCCCGAGTTGGCCGAGGATCCGGGATTCGCGACGAACGCGGCGCGCACCGGCAACCGGGAGAAGACCGACGCGGTGGTGGCGCAGGCCCTGGCCCGGCTGGACGCGGACGAGGCGATCGGACGGCTGGAGGCCGCGGGCATCGCCTGCGCGCGGCTGAACTCGGTGGCCCAGCTGGCGGGCCATCCGCAGCTGGCGGCCCGCGACCGCTGGCGGGAGGTGGGATCACCGGCCGGTCCGCTGCGGGCCCTGCTCCCGCCGATCGGACTGCCGGGCGGCGCGGCACCGCACATGGGTGCGGTGCCCGCGCTGGGTGAACACACCGAGACCCTGCTGCGCGCCCTGGGGATGACGGGCGCGCAGATCTCGGAACTGCGCCGGGAGGGTGTGGTGGCGTAGGGCCGGGGAGCCGGAGCCGAGCCGAAGGGAAGGCTGCGGTGCGGGGACCTGGACTGTTACGAGCGGCGGCTGCCGAAGAGCGTGCGACGCAGACGGCGCAGCGGCGCGAAGAGCGAGACGCGCGCGCTCCGGCTCCGCAGGCGGTGCGTGTGGTCGCGGGAGGTGAGCTCGCGCATCAGCAGGGTCGCCTCGGCGGTCTCCCGGTGCGGGACGGCAGGTCCGCCCAGCACGGCGAGATGGCGGTCGAGGCGCGAGCTGGTCGCACTGCTGCCGCAGGTGATGGCAGGCACGCGAGGCGGCCTGCTGCGCATTGCTATCTGTTCCATGTTCTCTCCCCACCCGTACGAGGGCACCCGGCCCGGGCAGGTTAACCCTATCGTCCCCGCGTCGCGCTCGGGTATCCCGGTGAGTGTGAATTACCCCTACTGCTACGGGGAGTTGACGGTTACTCAGCGGAGTTGACGGTCACTCTCCGCACAGGCGCGCCGGTGTGCGGGCCCGCTGGGCGAGTCGCGTCATGACGAGGGTCACTTCGCACGCCCTGCGCTAACTTGAAGTGATCGCCTGGTGACCCGTGGGGGCGCGTATGAGTGGGAATGCAGCCGGTGTGGACGGGCAGTCGAGCCCCGATCGTGTCATCGCGGGCCGGTACCGCCTGCTGGATCCCCTCGGCCGCGGCGGCATGGGCGTCGTGTGGCGGGCCCGGGACGAGGTGCTGGGCCGCGAGGTCGCCGTCAAGGAGGTACGCGCGCCGGCCGGGATGGATCCCGCTGAACTCCAGCGGATGTACCGGCGGCTGGAGCGGGAGGCGTGGGCGGCGGCCCGGGTCGCACACCGCGGCGTGGTCACGGTCTACGACGTGGCGTCCGAGGACGGCCGGCCCTGGATCGTGATGGAGCTGGTGCGCGGGCTCACGCTGGCCGAGGTACTGGAGGCCGAGGGGCCGATGTCCCCGCAGCGCACGGCGCACCTCGGGGAACAGGTGCTGGCGGCGCTGCGTTCGGCGCATGAGGCGGGGGTGCTGCACCGGGACGTGAAACCCGGAAACGTGCTGGTCGCCAATGACGGCCGGGTGGTGCTGAGCGATTTCGGGATCGCGAGCCTGGAGGGCTCCTCGGCGATCACCATGACGGGCGAGGTGGTCGGCTCCCCCGAATTCCTCGCCCCCGAGCGGGCGTTGGGGCGCGATCCGGGACCCGAGTCGGATCTGTGGTCGCTCGGGATCATGCTGTACGCGGCCGTGGAGGGGGTCTCGCCGTTCCGGCAGGAGACCCCGGTGGACACGCTGAGGGCCGTGGTCGACGCGGAGTTGCCCCCGCCGCGCCGGGCCGGTCCGCTGGAGCCCGTACTGGAGGGGCTGCTGCGCAAGGACCCGGCCGAGCGGCTGTCCGCCGCGGAGGCGGCCCGGATGCTGCGGGTGGTGGGCGCGGGCGGGGCCGTACGGGCCTCCGGCGGGCCCGTGTCGGGGCCGGACTCGCCGACGGCCGCCGCGCCGCACCACCGGGAGCACCACCGGCAGGGGCCGCGGCCGTCCCCGTACGGGGAACCCACGCCGCCGGGGCCCGCACCCGCTCCGGCTTCCGCTCCCGGGCGGCCGCCGCACGAGGGCCGGGCCGGGGCGGTGCTCGTGGCCGGGATCGTGGTGCTGCTGCTGGCGCTGGCCGCCCTGGGATGGCTGCTGCTGAAGGATCTGGGCGCGGGCGGTGGCAGCGGCGGGGCGGGCCCCGCGGGCTCGGCGACCACGGCCGGGGCCGCCACCACCCCGGCTTCCGCACCGCCGTCCGCCCCGGCGTCCCCGCCCGCGTCCGCGTCCGCCTCGGCTTCCGCCACGCCGGGACAGCACGTCTCCGTGTACGTGGACACCGTGCGCGCCTCGTACACCGGCAGCTGCCCGCCGCCCGCGGACCGCGCGCCCTCCTTCACCGCCACCGTGGAGGTGGAGCGCGTTCCGGTCCGGCTGGACTACCGCTGGGCCACGCGGAGCGGGCAGACCTCCGGCCCCGGCTGGCAGTCCCTCGCGTACGGGGAGGGCGGGCCGATGAGCCGGCGGCTGGAGCACACCGAGCTGACGCACGTGCCGGGCGCGGGATACGAGGACGCGGTCCGCCTGGAGGTGCGGGGACCGGCCGAGGTGGCCACGCAGTGGGTCTCCACCTCCGTGACGTGCGAGGAGGAGACCCCGACGAGCGGGGCCCCCTCCCCTGGTGCGAGTACCTCACCGAGCCCGCCGGCGGCCACGGACGGGCCGGCGGCGGGCCCCTCCGCCGGCGCCCAGCCGGTCAGGCCGCGTTGGTGAAGACGGGCAGGTAGCCGCTGGACTGTCCGGCGGCCGTGGGATGGTACGACTCACCGATGTTGAGCCAGTTGACACTGTGCAGCCACGCACTGCCGGAGCAGATCTCGTGGCCCGTGAAGGCTCCGACGACCGAGGCGTAGGCGAACCCGTGGTCGGCGGCGCGCTTGGCGATGGTGGCGTTGAGGTGGTCGGCCGCGCCGTTGATGGCGGTGCGCTCGCCCTCGGTCAGGCCGGTGGTGCAGGTGCCGTTCAGCTTGTAGAAGCGGGGATAGCCGAGGACGACGACACGGGCGTTCGGGGAGCGGCCGGCGATGGCGTTGTAGACCTGGTCGAGCTGGCCGGGAAGGGTGGAGGTCACGTACGCCTTGGCCTCGTTGACGCGGCTGACGCAGGTGGCCTCTGACTGGAGCACACAGGTCGTCATGACGTCGGAGAATCCGGCGTCGTTGCCGCCGATGGTGATGCTGACGAGGTCGGTTCCGGAGTTCAGCGGGGCGAGCTGGCCGGCGAGCACGTCGCCCGTGCGGGCACCCGAGCATGCGGTGAACGAGAAGGTCTGCGGGGCGTGGGCGGCGGCCCACAGCGCCGGGTAGGCGCGGGTGGTGCGCTTGCAGGCGCCGCTCCCGCTGTCGTAGTTGCCGGCGCCGACGCCGGAGGAGTACGAGTCGCCGAGGGCGACGTATCCGAAGTCGGCCTGGGCGGCGGCCGCCTGGCCCGCGCCGGACAGGGCGGCGCCCGCGGCCAATAAGAGGGTGGAGGCGAGCGCGGCGAAGCGGGGCATTCTCATGCTCATGTGTGCGGCTCCTTGTGGGGGTTACTCCTGAGTCCGTGGTACAAGGAGCCGGGGTTGGCTGGAAGTGTTCATGCCAAGAATTTTCGGAGCAGAGTTGCTGGCCGAACCTTCACTCCCGACGTGTTTGAAGAGGGAACCCGTCCACCCGATCCGGCGAAACACGGGTGCACGAGGGCACCACGTGCCGGATCATGGGCGCCATGCCAGCCAACCCGCATGACGCGCTGCCGATCCGGCTCAACGTCGACGACAGCGATTCGCCGTCGGACGTCGTCGACGCGCTGTTCCTCGGCCGGTTCGCGTCCGGCGAGCAGCCGTTCTCGCACAGCGTGTCGATCGACCGGGTCAGGCCGGGCGCCCCCCTGCTGCCGCCCGAGGCCACCGTGTTGCGCTCGGCGCGCGACAGCGACCGCAGCGCCACCCTCGCCGAGGGCGAGGGCTGGACCATGCTGGTCTCCCGCTGGAGCCGGGGCGCGGACGTCACGGTGACCGCGGTCAGCGACGAACTCGCCGCCGGTGTGCTCGGCCGGGCCACGGAGGGGGCGCAGGACGATCCCGAACCGCAGCCGGAGAACGTCACGATGGGGTTCTGGTACGTCTCCCCGCGCCGCGGCCCCTATCGCACGACCCGTCAGATCGCGGCCGGTACCTGGGCCGAGGTCCGGCCCAACTACACGGCGCCGGTGGCCGGGGCGATGGACCGGCTGATGAAGGTGACCCCGGACGACATCGCCGGCCGGCTGCTGCTGCTGCACGGGCCGCCGGGGACGGGCAAGACCTCGGCACTGCGCACCCTCGCCCGTTCCTGGCGGGACTGGTGCCAGGTGGACTGCGTCCTGGACCCGGAGCGGCTGTTCAACGACGTGGGCTACCTGATGGACATCGCGATCGGCGAGGAGGAGGGCACGGCGAAGGGCCGCTGGCGGCTGCTGCTGCTGGAGGACTGCGACGAGCTGATCCGCGGCGAGGCCCGGCACACGGCCGGGCAGGCGCTGTCCCGCCTCCTCAACCTGACGGACGGCCTGCTGGGGCAGGGCCGCAACGTCCTGGTCGGCGTCACGACGAACGAGGACCTCGAGCGGCTCCACCCGGCCGTGGTCCGGCCGGGGCGCTGCCTGGCCCGCATCGAGGTGGGCCGGCTGACCCACCGCGAGGCGGTGGACTGGCTGGGAACGGACGAGGGCGTCTCCCGCGAGGGCGCCAGCCTGGCCGAACTCTTCGCCCTGCGGCGCGGCACCGGCCCGGCGGCGGTGCTCCCGCCCCAGCCGCACTCCTCCGAGGCGGGCCTGTACCTCTGACGCGGAACCCGGCCCGGAAGCGACGGCTAGGGGGTGTCTGACGGAGGTCCGCGGCGTCGCGGTGCCCGGCACGCACTCTCGCCGCACCGGCCGAAAGCCCAAGTACGTCCAGTACGGG
>NZ_JBEZLA010000131.1:0-5198 GCF_040651925.1 Streptomyces sp. NPDC048349
TGACAGACCGTCCCGCCCCGGAAAGACAAGGACTGACGGGAAGCCCCCAAAAGAACGGTCCACTGGTTCATGATCCCGGGCAGTGGCCATCAGGGACCGGCTCCCAGGTTGCAGCGGCCATGTCCCGGCCCGGGCACGTGGGCGGGCGGACTGCGGGGCGGGGCGGGGTGGGGGTTGGGCGGGGGCCGGGGCGGCCGGGGGTGGTCTGCCTGCATCAGGCAGCGGACGGGGCGGCGGCGGGATCCGGTAGGCGCGGCAGATCGCTACGCGCTCCTGGCGGTTGGCGTCCGGCGGCCGTCCGGGGCTGGTCGACGGCGGGGTCGGGGCTGGTCGATCGCGGGTGTCCGGGTGGGTGCTCGCGACGTGTGAGGGGTGGGGGCGGCGGTCAGTCGCGGAGCAGGCGGGCCTTGGCCGTGGCGAATTCCTCCGGGGTGAGGTGGCCTTCACGGGCCAGGGCCGCGAGTTGGGTGAGTTCCGCTACGAGGCCCGTGGGGAGGGCGGGAGGGGTCGGCGGGCGGGTTGGCGGGGGTTCCTCGGGGGCGTCGGGGTCCGGTGGCCATGGTCCCGCTTCGTGGTCCGGGGGCCAGGGTTCCGAGTCGGGTTCCGGTTCCTGGTCCGGGGGCCAGGGTGTGGTGTCCTCCGCCGCTCTCACCGCCCGGCCCAGCAGGCCCCTCGGTGGGGCGGGCGCCGGTGTGTCCGGGCCGACCGTGCCCGTCGCTCGTGCCAGCAGGCCGCGCAGCAGGGGGTGGCCTGCCGAGCGGTTCGCCGCGTGGACCGTTGCGCCCACCGGGCGGATGAACATCACGCCACCCCCGTCCGGGTGTCCGCCGGGACCCGGTCCGCCGGGATGCGGACCGAGCCCACGATCCGGCCGCCCGCAGCCCGTACGGCGATCGCCGCGTCCTCGGCCCATACGTGCTCGACCAGCAGGAGGAGCGCGCAGCTCCCGCGCTCCAGCAGCTCCGCCGCCTCCTGTACGTCCTCCGGGCCGATCAGCCGGGCCACGTCCCGGCCCGTCAGCAGGCCCCGTAGCTCCACGAACTCGTCGAATTCCGCCGCGAGGACCTCGCCCGCCGCCGTCCTCGTCGCCACGAGCCCGTCGATCAGCCGGACCACGCCGGTCTTCCGCAGCCCCATCACCGCCTCGACCGCCGGCACCCGCAGCTGCTCCTCCGGGAAGGCGAGGACGATGAATTCCACTGGTCCCATAGGGCTCGGCTCCTGATTCCGACCGTTTATGACGACTCTTCGGCACACTATGACATAAGCGGACATAGCATCCATCCGCTTGCTACGTTTCGCCTATGACCGCTCTGACGGCACAGGTGGCGGAGCCCTCCCCGCCCCCGCCCCCCGACGCCCGCGCCCCCAAGCGCCGCGGCGTCGAGCTGACGCTCCTCGCCGGCGCCGTCCTGATCTCCGTACTCGGCCACCTCTACGTCGGCCTCGCCACCACCGGCCGCATCCCCCGCCCCGCCACCCACTACGCCGCGGGCCTCGCCGTCGCCGCCCTGTTCGCGCACCTCGCCGTCCGCCTGCGGGCCCCGTACGCCGACCCCCTGGTGCTCCCGATCGCCGTCCTGCTCAACGGACTCGGCCTCGTCCTCATCCAGCGCCTCGACGCGACCACCCCCGGCCATGCCGCCGCCGGGGACCAGCTGCGCTGGTCCGCCCTCGGGGTGGCGCTCTTCGTCCTCGTCGTGGTGGTGCTGCGCGACCACCGGGTGCTCCAGCGGTACGCGTACCTCTCCGTCACCGCCGCCCTCGCGCTCATGCTCGTCCCCGTCTTCTTCCCGGCGGTCAACGGGGCCCACATCTGGATCCGGTTCGCCGGACTCTCCTTCCAGCCGGGCGAGTTCGCCAAGATCCTGCTCGCCGTGTTCTTCGCCGCCTACCTCGCCGCGAACCGCACGGCCCTGGCCCTGACGGGCCGCCGGCTCTTCTGGAAGCTGCGCCTCCTGCCCGGGCGGGTCCTCGGTCCGATCCTCGCGATCTGGGCGCTGAGCGTCGGTGTGCTGGTCCTGGAGCGGGATCTCGGGACCTCGCTGCTGTTCTTCGGACTGTTCGTGATCATGCTGTTCACGGCCACCGGACGGATCGGCTGGATTGCGATCGGGCTCGTCCTGGCCGGGGTGGGCGCCTACGCCGTCGGGACCTTCGAACCACACGTGAACAGCCGTGTGGACGACTGGCTGAATCCTTTCGCCTCCATCGACCGGGGCGAAGGCCCCGGCCAGCTCGCCCAGTCCCTCTTCGCCTTCGGGGCCGGCGGCCTGCTCGGCGCCGGGCTCGGCCACGGCCACTCCTTCCTCATCGGCTTCGCCGCCAAGTCGGACTTCATCCTCGCCACCGCCGGAGAGGAGCTCGGCCTCGTCGGGCTCGCCGCGATCCTGCTCCTCTACGGGCTCCTGGTCGCCCGCGGGTTCCGCGCCGGGCTCGCCCTGCGCGACCCCTTCGGCCGGCTGCTCGCCACCGGCCTCGCCTCGATCGTCGCGCTCCAGGTGTTCGTCATCGCGGGCGGCGTCACCGGGCTGATCCCGCTGACCGGCATGGCCATGCCCTTCCTGGCCCAGGGCGGCTCCTCCGTCGTCACCAACTGGATCATCGTCGCCCTGCTGGTCCGGCTCGGCGACAGCGCCCGCAGGCCCGCACCGCAGGAGCCCCCCGAGTGATCCGCTACATCCGCTGGTGCGCGTACTTCTGCGCGCTTCTGCTCGTCGCGCTGCTGGTCAACATCGCCCGCGTGCAGGTCTGGGAGTCCGCCGCCTACGGCGCGAACCCGGCCAACAAGCGGCCGGCCATCGAGCGCTACGCACAGCCGCGCGGGGACATCCTGGTCGACGGCCGCCCCGTCACCGGCTCCCGCGACAGCGGCCAACTCCTGCGCTACGAGCGGACGTACGCGAACGGCCCGCTGTACGCGCCCGTCACCGGCTTCTCCTCGCAGACCTACGGGACCAGCTTCGTGGAGCGCGCCGAGGACGCGCTCCTGGCGGGCACGGACCCCGGACTCTCGGCCTTCCCGCTCTGGTACGACCTCACCCGCGGGCGCCCCGCCGGCGGGAACGCGGCCACCACCGTCCGGGCCGGCGTCCAGCGGGCCGCGTACGCAGGGCTCGGCGGCAAACGGGGTGCGGTGGCCGCCGTCGAGCCGGCCACCGGGAAGATCCTCGCGCTGGTCAGCAGCCCCTCGTACGACCCCTCCTCGCTCTCCGGGACGGGCGCCCGGGTCACGGCGGAGTGGGCCCGGCTGAACGCGGACCCCGCACGGCCGATGCTCAACCGGGCGCTGCGCGAGACCTACCCGCCCGGCTCCACCTTCAAGATCGTGACGGCCGCCGCCGCCCTGGACGCGGGCGTGGTCACCGATGTGGACGCGCCCACCGAGACGCCCGACCCCTACCCGCTGCCGGGCACGCGCACCCTGCTGCCGAACGCGGCCACGGGCTGCCAGGACGCCTCGATGGCGGAGGCGGTGCAGTGGTCCTGCAACACGGTGATGGCGAAGATCGGGGTGCGGGTCGGGCTGCGCGGCATGGTGGAGGCGGCGGAGCGGTTCGGGTTCAACCGCGACGGTCTGCGGGTGCCCTCGTGGGTGTCGCGGTCGAACTTCGACACGGACATGAGCCAGGACCAGCTGGCCCTGTCCGCGATCGGGCAGTTCAACACCCGGGCCACGCCCCTGCAGATGGCGATGGTGGCGGCCGCGGTCGCCAACGGCGGCGAGCTCAAGTCCCCCTACCTGGTGGACCGCACCATGCAGGACGACGGCTCCCCGGTGCGGCGCGGTGACCAGCGCAGCCTGGGCCGCGCCATGGACCCGGCCACCGCCCTGCGCATGCAGGAGCTGATGGTGAAGGTGGTGGAGAACGGGACGGGAAAGAACGCGGCGATCCCGGGGGCGGTGGTCGGCGGCAAGACCGGCACCGCGCAGCACGGCGTCGGCAATGCGGGGACCCCGTACGCGTGGTTCATCTCCTGGGCCAAGGCCGAGGGTGCGCCGCTGCCGGCCGTTGCGGTCGCGGTGGTGGTCGAGGACGCGGCGGCGGACCGCGGGGACATCAGCGGCAACCTGGCCGCCGCGCCGATCGCCCGGGCGGTGATGGAAGCGGCGCTGTCCGCGCGCTGATGCGCCGCGCGGGGCGGGCCGCGCGAGGCCCTTGCCGCAGGGGGGCGGCTGCGCCGTCAGGAGCGTCGATTAGGGTCGTGGAGGCAGCGAACCGCGTACCCACGCACGACCCCGAGGAGCAGCCGTGAGCGAGCCCGCGTCCACCGCCCTGCAGCAGGAGATCGCCCGGGAGCTCCTGGTGAGCGACACCTTCGACGCGGAGCGCGAGATCGAGCGCCGGGTGGCCTTCCTCACCGAGCGGCTCACCTCGACCGGCCTGCGCTCCCTGGTCCTCGGCATCAGCGGCGGCGTCGACTCCACGACCGCCGGGCGGCTGTGCCAGCTCGCCGTGGAGCGGGCCCGGGCGGCCGGCCACGAGGCCGTGTTCTACGCCATGCGCCTGCCCTACGGGGTCCAGGCCGACGAGAACGACGCGCAGCTCGCCCTCTCCTTCATCCGCGCCGACCAGGTCCTGACCGTCGACGTGAAGCCCGCCAGCGACGCCGCCCTCGCGGCCGCGCTCGCCGGCGGAGTCGCCTTCCGCGACGCGCACCACCAGGACTTCGTCCAGGGCAACATCAAGGCCCGCCAGCGCATGATCGCGCAGTACGCGGTCGCCGGCGCGCACGACGGCCTGGTCGTCGGCACCGACCACGCCGCCGAGGCGGTCTCCGGCTTCTTCACCAAGTACGGCGACGGCGCCGCCGACCTCGTCCCGCTGACCGGCCTGACCAAGCGCCGGGTGCGCGCCGTCGCGGACGCCCTGGGCGCCCCCGCCGAGCTGGTGTGGAAGACCCCGACGGCCGACCTGGAGACCCTCGACCCGGGCAAGGCCGACGAGGACGCGCTCGGCGTCACGTACGACGACATCGACGACTTCCTGGAGGGCAAGCCGGTGGACGGGCGCGCCTTCGAGATCATCGCCCGCCGCTACCGGCTCACCGAGCACAAGCGTCAGCTGCCGATCGCGCCCTAGCCGGGCCGCGGGGCCGGCTGCGCTAGGGGGTGTCTGACGGAGGTCCGTGGTGAAGGAGCGGTGTCCGGTGCGTGCTCTCGGCGTGCCGGCCGGATGCCCCCGTACTGGACGTAC
>NZ_JBEZLA010000132.1:0-3119 GCF_040651925.1 Streptomyces sp. NPDC048349
GTGTGTGTGCACCCGATTACGGGTAAACATTCATGGAGAGTTTGATCCTGGCTCAGGACGAACGCTGGCGGCGTGCTTAACACATGCAAGTCGAACGATGAAGCCCTTCGGGGTGGATTAGTGGCGAACGGGTGAGTAACACGTGGGCAATCTGCCCTTCACTCTGGGACAAGCCCTGGAAACGGGGTCTAATACCGGATACCACTCCTGCCTGCATGGGCGGGGGTTGAAAGCTCCGGCGGTGAAGGATGAGCCCGCGGCCTATCAGCTTGTTGGTGGGGTAATGGCCCACCAAGGCGACGACGGGTAGCCGGCCTGAGAGGGCGACCGGCCACACTGGGACTGAGACACGGCCCAGACTCCTACGGGAGGCAGCAGTGGGGAATATTGCACAATGGGCGAAAGCCTGATGCAGCGACGCCGCGTGAGGGATGACGGCCTTCGGGTTGTAAACCTCTTTCAGCAGGGAAGAAGCGAAAGTGACGGTACCTGCAGAAGAAGCGCCGGCTAACTACGTGCCAGCAGCCGCGGTAATACGTAGGGCGCAAGCGTTGTCCGGAATTATTGGGCGTAAAGAGCTCGTAGGCGGCTTGTCACGTCGGATGTGAAAGCCCGAGGCTTAACCTCGGGTCTGCATTCGATACGGGCTAGCTAGAGTGTGGTAGGGGAGATCGGAATTCCTGGTGTAGCGGTGAAATGCGCAGATATCAGGAGGAACACCGGTGGCGAAGGCGGATCTCTGGGCCATTACTGACGCTGAGGAGCGAAAGCGTGGGGAGCGAACAGGATTAGATACCCTGGTAGTCCACGCCGTAAACGTTGGGAACTAGGTGTTGGCGACATTCCACGTCGTCGGTGCCGCAGCTAACGCATTAAGTTCCCCGCCTGGGGAGTACGGCCGCAAGGCTAAAACTCAAAGGAATTGACGGGGGCCCGCACAAGCGGCGGAGCATGTGGCTTAATTCGACGCAACGCGAAGAACCTTACCAAGGCTTGACATATACCGGAAAGCATTAGAGATAGTGCCCCCCTTGTGGTCGGTATACAGGTGGTGCATGGCTGTCGTCAGCTCGTGTCGTGAGATGTTGGGTTAAGTCCCGCAACGAGCGCAACCCTTGTCCTGTGTTGCCAGCATGCCCTTCGGGGTGATGGGGACTCACAGGAGACCGCCGGGGTCAACTCGGAGGAAGGTGGGGACGACGTCAAGTCATCATGCCCCTTATGTCTTGGGCTGCACACGTGCTACAATGGCCGGTACAATGAGCTGCGATACCGTGAGGTGGAGCGAATCTCAAAAAGCCGGTCTCAGTTCGGATTGGGGTCTGCAACTCGACCCCATGAAGTCGGAGTCGCTAGTAATCGCAGATCAGCATTGCTGCGGTGAATACGTTCCCGGGCCTTGTACACACCGCCCGTCACGTCACGAAAGTCGGTAACACCCGAAGCCGGTGGCCCAACCCGTAAGGGAGGGAGCTGTCGAAGGTGGGACTGGCGATTGGGACGAAGTCGTAACAAGGTAGCCGTACCGGAAGGTGCGGCTGGATCACCTCCTTTCTAAGGAGCACAGTACCGATTGCAGGCAAATGTTCTGCACGGTCAGCTCATGGGTGGAACGTTGATTAGTTGGCACGGTTTCGGAAACCTCCTGTAAGTACTGCTTCGGCGTGGAACACAGTGTGAGTGGACGGGATCGTGCTTGGCACGTTGTTGGGTCCTGAAGGTACGGCCGTTTGGTCTTGTCTTCAGTGCCGGCCCCAGTGAACTTGTTCTCC
This sequence comes from Streptomyces sp. NPDC048349, assembly GCF_040651925.1. Lineage (NCBI taxonomy): Bacteria > Bacillati > Actinomycetota > Actinomycetes > Kitasatosporales > Streptomycetaceae > Streptomyces > Streptomyces sp. NPDC048349. Next base: position 1,773 of record NZ_JBEZLA010000132.1, read on the forward strand.
TTGAGAGAGCAGGGTGATGGGTGGCTGGTCGTTGTTTGAGAACTACACAGTGGACGCGAGCATCTGTGGCCAAGTTTTTAAGGGCGCACGGTGGATGCCTTGGCACCAGGAACCGATGAAGGACGTGAGAGGCCGCGATAGGCCCCGGGGAGCTGCCAACTGAGCTTTGATCCGGGGGTGTCCGAATGGGGAAACCCGGCAGTCGTCATGGGCTGTCACCCGCTGCTGAACACATAGGCAGTGTGGAGGGAACGAGGGGAAGTGAAACATCTCAGTACCCTCAGGAAGAGAAAACAACCGTGATTCCGGGAGTAGTGGCGAGCGAAACCGGATGAGGCCAAACCGTATGCGTGTGATACCCGGCAGGGGTTGCGCATGCGGGGTTGTGGGAATGAGCTTGACCGGTCTGCCGGCCGGTCGGCGAGTCAGAAACCGTTGATGTAGTCGAAGGACATGCGAAAGGTCCGGCGTAGAGGGTAAGACCCCCGTAGACGAAACATCAGCGGCTTGCTTGCTCATCTCCCAAGTAGCACGGGGCCCGAGAAATCCCGTGTGAATCTGGCGGGACCACCCGCTAAGCCTAAATATTCCCTGGTGACCGATAGCGGATAGTACCGTGAGGGAATGGTGAAAAGTACCGCGGGAGCGGAGTGAAATAGTACCTGAAACCGTGTGCCTACAAGCCGTGGGAGCGTCGCTCATTGGGTTTACCCAATGGGTCGTGACTGCGTGCCTTTTGAAGAATGAGCCTGCGAGTTAGCGGTGTGTAGCGAGGTTAACCCGTGTGGGGAAGCCGTAGCGAAAGCGAGTCCGAATAGGGCGATTGAGTTGCACGCTCTAGACCCGAAGCGGAGTGATCTAGCCATGGGCAGGTTGAAGCGGAGGTAAGACTTCGTGGAGGACCGAACCCACCAGGGTTGAAAACCTGGGGGATGACCTGTGGTTAGGGGTGAAAGGCCAATCAAACTCCGTGATAGCTGGTTCTCCCCGAAATGCATTTAGGTGCAGCGTCGTGTGTTTCTTGCCGGAGGTAGAGCACTGGATAGGCGATGGGCCCTACCGGGTTACTGACCTTAGCCAAACTCCGAATGCCGGTAAGTGAGAGCACGGCAGTGAGACTGTGGGGGATAAGCTCCATGGTCGAGAGGGAAACAGCCCAGAGCATCGACTAAGGCCCCTAAGCGTACGCTAAGTGGGAAAGGATGTGGAGTCGCAGAGACAACCAGGAGGTTGGCTTAGAAGCAGCCACCCTTGAAAGAGTGCGTAATAGCTCACTGGTCAAGTGATTCCGCGCCGACAATGTAGCGGGGCTCAAGCGTACCGCCGAAGTCGTGTCATTGCAGCAGG
>NZ_JBEZLA010000132.1:3216-5077 GCF_040651925.1 Streptomyces sp. NPDC048349
ATGTGATGGGTAGGGGAGCGTCGTGTGCCGGGTGAAGCAGCAGCGGAAGCTAGTTGTGGACGGTTCACGAGTGAGAATGCAGGCATGAGTAGCGATACACACGTGAGAAACGTGTGCGCCGATTGACTAAGGGTTCCTGGGTCAAGCTGATCTGCCCAGGGTAAGTCGGGACCTAAGGCGAGGCCGACAGGCGTAGTCGATGGACAACCGGTTGATATTCCGGTACCCGCTTTGAAACGCCCAATATCGAATCAGGCGATGCTAAGTCCGTGAAGCCGTTCCGGACCCTTCGGGGAAAGGAAAGTGGTGGAGCCGACGAACCAGACTTGTAGTAGGTAAGCGATGGGGTGACGCAGGAAGGTAGTCCAGCCCGGGCGGTGGTTGTCCCGGGGTAAGGGTGTAGGCCGAGGGGTAGGCAAATCCGTCCCTCATATAAGGCTGAGACCTGATGCCGAGCCGATTGTGGTGAAGTGGATGATCCTATGCTGTCGAGAAAAGCCTCTAGCGAGTTTCATGGCGGCCCGTACCCTAAACCGACTCAGGTGGTCAGGTAGAGAATACCGAGGCGTTCGGGTGAACTATGGTTAAGGAACTCGGCAAAATGCCCCCGTAACTTCGGGAGAAGGGGGGCCATCACTGGTGATGAGTCTTGCACTCTGAGCTGGGGGTGGCCGCAGAGACCAGCGAGAAGCGACTGTTTACTAAAAACACAGGTCCGTGCGAAGCCGTAAGGCGATGTATACGGACTGACGCCTGCCCGGTGCTGGAACGTTAAGGGGACCGGTTAGTGCGCTTTCGGGCGTGCGAAGCTGAGAACTTAAGCGCCAGTAAACGGCGGTGGTAACTATAACCATCCTAAGGTAGCGAAATTCCTTGTCGGGTAAGTTCCGACCTGCACGAATGGCGTAACGACTTCTCGACTGTCTCAACCATAGGCCCGGTGAAATTGCACTACGAGTAAAGATGCTCGTTTCGCGCAGCAGGACGGAAAGACCCCGGGACCTTTACTACAGTTTGATATTGGTGTTCGGTTCGGCTTGTGTAGGATAGGTGGGAGACTTTGAAGCCCCAACGCCAGTTGGGGTGGAGTCGTCGTTGAAATACCACTCTGGTCGTGCTGGATGTCTAACCTCGGTCCGTGATCCGGATCAGGGACAGTGTCTGATGGGTAGTTTAACTGGGGCGGTTGCCTCCCAAAGGGTAACGGAGGCGCCCAAAGGTTCCCTCAGCCTGGTTGGCAATCAGGTGTTGAGTGTAAGTGCACAAGGGAGCTTGACTGTGAGACCGACGGGTCGAGCAGGGACGAAAGTCGGGACTAGTGATCCGGCGGTGGCTTGTGGAAGCGCCGTCGCTCAACGGATAAAAGGTACCCCGGGGATAACAGGCTGATCTTCCCCAAGAGTCCATATCGACGGGATGGTTTGGCACCTCGATGTCGGCTCGTCGCATCCTGGGGCTGGAGTCGGTCCCAAGGGTTGGGCTGTTCGCCCATTAAAGCGGTACGCGAGCTGGGTTTAGAACGTCGTGAGACAGTTCGGTCCCTATCCGCTGTGCGCGTAGGAATATTGAGAAGGGCTGTCCCTAGTACGAGAGGACCGGGACGGACGAACCTCTGGTGTGCCAGTTGTCCTGCCAAGGGCATGGCTGGTTGGCTACGTTCGGGAGGGATAACCGCTGAAAGCATCTAAGCGGGAAGCCTGCTTCAAGATGAGTATTCCCACCTCCTTGAGAGGGTAAGGCTCCCAGTAGACGACTGGGTTGATAGGCCAGATGTGGAAGCCCGGTAACGGGTGAAGCTGACTGGTACTAATAGGCCGAGGGCTTGTCCTCAGTTGCTCGCGTCCACTGTGTTAGTTCTGAA
>NZ_JBEZLA010000133.1:0-4509 GCF_040651925.1 Streptomyces sp. NPDC048349
GCGTACAACAAGAAGCTCGGCATGTTCGAGCTGACGGGCCTGCCGCCGGCCCCGCGCGGCGTCCCGCAGATCGAGGTCTCCTTCGACATCGACGCCAACGGCATCATGCACGTCACGGCCAAGGACCTCGGCACGGGCAAGGAGCAGAAGATGACCGTCACCGGCGGCTCCTCGCTGGCCAAGGACGACATCCAACGAATGGTGCGTGAGGCCGAGGAGCACGCCGAGGAGGACCTGCGCCGCAAGGAGGAGGCCGAGACCCGTAACAGCGCCGAGCAGCTCGTCTACCAGACCGAGAAGCTGCTGCGCGACAACGAGCCCAAGATCCCGGCCGACCTCAAGGCCGAGACCGAGACCGCGATCGGCGAGCTGAAGGAAAAGCTCAAGGGCCAGGACACGTCGGCCATCCGCACGGCGACGGAGCGCGCCGCCACCGTCGTACAGAAGATCGGCACCGCCCTCTACGACACCCACGGTGCCGCCGCAGGCGGGGGCGGGCCGGGAGCGGGCGCCGGCTCGACCGGCACGGACGAGGATGTCGTCGACGCGGAGATCGTCGACGACGAGAGCCCGAAGGGAGGATAGGCGGGCGAGCCGGCAGGCGGGGCCAGCGGGCAGGCCAGCAGGCGGGGCAAGCCCGTTGACAACATCCCCTGAACGTTTTAAGACGGGGAGAAGAGAGGTGATCCGGCCATTCCGGAGGTGCGAGAAATGGGCGACCCTCCCCCACCGCGTGACCATTACGCCGTCCTCGGACTGCAGGCTGAGGCATCGCCGCAGCAGGTCACGAGCGCCTACCGCACGCGGATCCGCGCCCTGCACCCCGACGCGCGCCCGAGCGGTCCCCCGGCCGACGCGGAACTCGCCGCCGTCCTCGCCGCTTACCGGATCCTGCACGATCCAGCGCGACGGGCCGCGTACGACGCCGAACACCATCAAAAGCAGCAGGCCGCCAGCCGTCCGGTGCGGATACCCGTACGAGTGAGGTCCGCGGCAGACACTGAGGCCCGCCCGTATCCACGGCCCACGGCGCGCTATCGGACATTCGCATACCCGGCCACCACGCAGCCGTGCGAGAACCCGATCGACCGGCTCATGGCCTGGCTGCTTTACGGCATATAGCCCGGAAATTGCCTGGCACGTCCCCACGGCGGGCGGGCGGCGGGGCGCTTCCCGGCGGCTCGCGCGGGTAGCCGACCGGTGACAGCAGTTGCGAAGCGAGGCAAGGAGCATCAGTGATCACTCAGGACCAGCTCGCGGCCATGGCCGGTTGTGCGGCATACACGGACCAGGGGCAGCGCCTGGGGCAAGTGGAGTACGTCCTGGTGGACGACACCACCGGGAACCCCGAATGGGCACGGATCACCGACCGGGCTTCGGGTCTGGGCGGGGTGTTCGTCCCCCTGCGCCAGGCGGAGCTCGAGGACGGGCGCCTGCAGGTCCCCTATCCGGTGACGCTGGTCGAGCAGGCTCCCTGCGCGGCGCTGGACTGCGGGAGCGTGCTCTCCGTGTCGGAGGAACAGCAGTTGTACGGTCACTACGGCATGCGCAACCCACGCGACGAGGTCAACGCAGAGGGTGACGCGGGGTGGGCGGTGATGGACCGGGCGCAGGCCATTCGCGAGGGCTCGACCGGCCGGGAGCACGCCGTCTCGCGCCTGCAGCGGGTCCAGCCGGGGCAGTAGGCCGGGGCGCCTGTCGTGCGAGCAACGTGCCCCCCTGCGTCGGGGCATCCCCTAGGGTGCTCTTGATCGTTCTCGGCGTCGGGGGGCATGGCGAGGCAGGCACGAGGCGGACGGCGGCGGCGCTCTGGGTGCTGGGGGTGCTGGGGGTGCTCAGCGCAGGATGCGAGCCGCAGGCCGGCGGAGCGGCGTCACCCGCCGCCGTGCCCCCTGCCCCGAGCGCGCCGGGCGCATCAGACCGTGACCACCTGCCGGGGCTTCCCGCTCATCGAGCTGACGAAGTCCGGCACGACGGTGGCCGCGCCGGACCTCATCGCCCGTACGGAACTCTCCCGCACCGTGCCGGACCCGGTGGCCGCCGTAGGGAAGGCGATGGCCGCCTCCCTGCCACGCGACGGACAGCGCAAACCAGTGGGCGAGCCGACCGTCGCGGCCTCCGGAACCCTGGCGCTCGCCTGTCAGCACAACGTCGCCGACGGCTTTCCCATGGCCAGTTGGTTCTGGGCGGACTACGGCGCGGTCGGCGCGATCGACTACTTCCCACCCGGCGGCACCCAGCACTTCGCCATGACGCAGGCGGTCGAGCGGACCGAGGAGTTCGCCGGCACAGCCCTGCGGAACGCCGACAGCCGCTGACACCCGGCGATGCGTGACCCTCCCCCAGGCCCGAAGCTCAGCCCCGCGCAGGATGCTCCTGACCCTGCCCCACAGGACACATCCCGTGGCCCAGCGGTTGCTGCACGTGGCATGATCATCCGCATGACCGGATTCTCTGCACGGAAGGGCGGCCACCGCCCCGTCCGATGAAGTGGCTGGACGAGGCCGTGTCCGCGGGACACGCCACGACTGCCGCCCACCCTGCCCGCATCGCGGTCCTCGACGCGATACGCGCCGACCGCACCGGCCCCGTAGCCGTCCGGCTGCTCCAGCTCTCCCGGGCCGGCGACGCGTTCGTACGTCGGGAGGTCATGGACCTCCTCTCGTCCGCCGCGGAAAGGCGCCCTTGGCCCGAAGCGGCCGAGGCCGCGCTCGCCCGACTGACCGACCCTGACGACGAGGTACGGCGCCGGGCCGCGTACCTCGTCGTGTACGCCGGAAGCCACGATGTCGCGCTCAGGGCTCTCGGTGAACTCACCGAGCCCATGGTGCGTACGGCCCTCGCCGATTGGCTCCGGGGCTCCGTCGCGCACTTGCAGGACGATCCCCTGGCCTCCGTCCGCTTCCTTGCCCGACTGGAGACCCTGCGCGTCGCTCCACCTCGCCAGTGGCCGCCGCTCGACAGCGCGCTCCTTGCCGATGCCGGGGAGGCCGCGCGCCACCTGGAGGGAGTCGGGTGGCGCTGGGGTCGGGTGCTGTACCAGCGGGGGCGCGAGCGTCACGTCTACGCCCTGGTGGCGCGGCTCCTCCGCGATCCCGCCACCCGGGACATCGGGGCCGGCTTGGCCCGGGAGGCCTGTCATGACTGGCGGGCGGCCCCGGTCGAGCTCCTGCCCCTGCTCGTCCGTCACTGCGGACCGCGCATCAGCCCGGCCATGGCCAAAGCCCTCACCACCGCCGCCCTCTCGCAGGCTGCGACCCGCGCACACGGCTCACTGCTCGCCGCGGTCCCCTACACCCCGTATCCCGCTGCCCGGCGGCCTTCCGGCAGGGCGACGCCGTCGTACGACAGCACCACCGCCGCCGCAGTCCTTCAAGCCAGGCCCGTGGACACCGGGCGACTTCACCACGCCCCTGAAATCTTCGGGGCCCTGCTGGACGCGGGTCCGCTGACGTTCCGGCAGGCTGCCCAGCTGTACAACCTCACCTTCAAACGGCCCGGACGCATGCAGGCGCTGTGCGCACCCCTGTGGCTGCGGCACGCCGGCCCCACGGCTCTGCCGCGCCTTCTCGCTCTCATGACACCGCACCTCGGGGACTACGTGATGGGCGAGTACTACTCGGAAGGCCTGGCCCGCATGGGCCGACACGCGATGCCCGCGCTGCCCTCGCTGACGGCACTGATCGACCGTCGTACCCGTCTGCCGGCCAACGACTCCACACGGGATGGCGAGACGATGCTGGACGAGCGCCTGCTCGCTGCCGCGGTCGACGCCCGGCGTGCGATCCTCGCCGACACCGCTACCTGATCGCCACCGCCACGTCACCCCTTCGCAGGCCCGGCCCTCACGAGAGGCTCCTCTCGCTTGGCCCGGCGAACGACTCCGACCTGGGTGGCGAGGCCGCAACCGCCCTTCGGATCATCTGCCGCCGCCGGTCAGGTGATTGCCGGACGTCTGACGAGCCGGGCCGCTGTCCCAGGGGTACGAGGACTCAGCAGCTGATGAACGCGCAGCCCAGGTGAGGAGCTCGGCGATGTACGCAGCAGTCCGGCGGTACGAAGGGGTGACCGATCCGGCCGAGGCAGGCCGCCTGGTGAAGGAGGGGTTCGTGCCGCTCCTTCGGCAGGTCACCGGCTTCGTGGCCTACTACTGGGTCGATGCCGGGGATGGAGTGATGGTCTCGACCAGCGTCTTCCAGGACCGGGCCGGTGCCGAGGAATCGGTGACGAGGGCGGCGGAATTCGTGCGGGACAACCTCGCGTCACTGCTTCCCCACCCTCCTCAGGTCATGGCCGGCGAAGTCGTGGCGTCTGGGTGACACCTTTCGACGGCGATGCTTTCGACAGCGACGCTTTCGAAGCCGACGTCATGGTCGGCAAGCCCTTCACTACCCGACCACACCGAGGCCCGCCGGGCTAGGGGGTGTCTGACGGAGGTCCGCGGCGTCGCGGTGCCCGGCACGCACTCTCGCCGCACCGGCCGAAAGCCCAAGTACGTCCAGTACGGGG
>NZ_JBEZLA010000134.1:0-4505 GCF_040651925.1 Streptomyces sp. NPDC048349
TGTCCTCTGCGGTTCTGAGGGGGCTAGTTGCCGACGCGGCGGCGTCGTCGTCCCGGTCTCCGACCGCAACGCGCGGTCGAAGTCGCGGTCCAGCTTCGGGAACGGGCAGCTGGCTCCGTCGATCTCCGCGCCCGCACGCAGCAACCCTCGCCCCCACCGCAGTCCGACCCGCACGACGCCGGATGATCAGATCAAGGACCTGTGTCTAACCCCCGGCCAGCGCCCGAGCGCGTCAGTCGGTACCGATGTCGTACACCATCTTCATGCCGTAGCCATAGGTGTTGAAGACGCTGCTCGGGGCGCCGACCTGGAGCTCAATCCGCCGCTCTGGCGGGTTCCGGTGAAGTGGAAATGCTGGGGAAGGTCGTGGCAGCTGCGGGGCTTGTGCCCCCAGGCGTCACCGGCGCCGCGGTAGGCGAGGGTCGCGTCCTGGGTGGTCGCCGCGCCGGCGGAGCAGTAGCCGTTGAGTTCACCGTCGATCTCGTAGCCGTTGGGGCGCGTGGACTTCACGGTCCCGATGAAGCTGATGTCGTAGTGCTCGTGGCCGTAGTAGACCTCGACATCACGGGTGGCCGCGTGGGCTGGAGCAGGGCCGACGAGGGGCAGGACCAAGGCGCCGAGGGTGGCGACCACCGCGGCTAGGCGCTGCCCCTTGGAGCGCGCGGGCACGGTGGCCGCGGACTCGCAGGCCGCAGCGGGGGCAGGCACGCTGAACAGCATGATCTTCTTCAGGACCTGAACAACGAACGGACCACACAGGTGGTGTCACCCCATAAGCAGCCAGGGAGTCGTTCGCACGACCGTCGTCCTCACAGCGGCAAAGGGCCCGGCCCGCCTTGCTGCCCGATCACCCGATCACCCGATCACGCCGGGGATGCCGCTGTGGTGGGCCGGCGAGGGTTTCGAAGCCGTCCCTTGCTGCGTCGGACGTCGGCCGCTACAGGGCCGCCACCGCGGCAGCACGCTCACTGCCCAGAGCCACGCGAACCACCGCGGCTAGTTCAGAGAGCTCATGAGCCCGAATCCCAGAACCCCCCGTCCACACCGGTCTGGCCATCGCCCGCACCACCCTTCACCGCGGTGTCACCCAGCGCCTTCCCACCCTGCGGCTGATCACCCCCGGGCCTGGGCAGCCCGACGCGATGGCCGGAGCACCTTCCAGTGTGACGAGGAGGAACGCTTTGGGGAACCTGTCAGGGTCCTTGGATGTTCCCACCTGCGCTGTCCGTCGGTCTGGCTTGCAGCGAGGTGGTCGGTCCAGTTGGCCTGCGCGTTGGCGACGGGTGGGCTTCGGGTCAGTTGATGAGGGTCTGCCCGGCCTGCAGTTCGGAGCGGACGAGTTCCAGGAGGCGGCCTGTCCAGTTGCGGCCCCGGCCCCCGTTCTCGCCCCAGAAGCCCGAGTCGGCGTCGTCGTAGAGCACGGTTGCGTCACCCGTGGCGAGGAGGATCGCCGCGAGGTCGGGGTGCTGCTCGTACTTGGCGCGCAGCAGACCGGCCATGACCGCCGTACGGACCTGCGTCCAGCCTTCGCGTCGCGGTGCCGCCGCAGCGACCGTACGCGCCTTCGCGCCCGACTCCGCCGCCACGACCGCGGCCCGGGCCTGCGGTTCGGCGACGGACCTGGCCCAGTAGGCGTGCGCCACCGACGGGTAGGTGGCTGCGCCGATGGTGATCGGGGCGGGGTAGTCGTTGCGCAGGGCTTTCTTGCCCGGGTCTTCCAGCGCCCGCTGCGGGTAGGAGTGGTAGATCTTGACCGCGGGGGCGAAGGACTCGGCCGGCCCGTCGGCGGGCACCCGTGAAGGCGCCTTCGCCAGCCACTGCCGACGCTCCTCGAAGTAGGCGACGGCCCCGTCGTACTCCTCCTGCGTGACCGCTTCTGCCCGCTCGTCCGGGGTGCGGCCGCCGGGCCCGGCCACCAGCACCCGCAGGGGACGGTCCTTGCGGTCCATGTCGCCGAGCGCGTAGTGCCGCACGGTCTCGGGGACGGCCAGGTAGGCCGCCCGGGCAGCGGCCCGGTTGTCCTCCGTAGGGTCCGCCATGAAGACGTCCACCGCGGCGAGGCAGCGGCCGGTCGAGTCGGGCCGGCCGTTCAGCTGGTCGATGGTGTCGCGGACTTCGGCGAGCAGCAGGTCCGGCGTCAGCCAGGTGTTCGGTTCACCGAACGTCCACGAGGCCAGGTGGTGCGCGGAGGCACGTCCGCCCTCCGGAAGGCTGGTGGCCACCCAGCCGCGGCGTAGCTTCTGCTCGAACTCCTCGAGGGTGACCAGCTCCCAGCAGTCGATCAGTCCGTCGGCATAGATGAAGAGGTCGGTGAGGAAGTAGGAGCCGCCGTTGCATATGAACGCGTGCCGCCAGGTACCGGGTACGCGGACGCCGTCCGCCGTGCGATGGGTGATCCGATTGCCGATCATGCCGCGATGATGCCGGACAGACCGGCCGGAGGGCACCTCGATTCCGGCGTTGCCGGCGTCTTGTGATGATGTGCCTCCACTCCGGGGAGGCGACGGTCTCGACAAGGGACGCGCGGTGGGCGGCCGGCGCGATGGCCGCGGTGTGCATGCTGCTGCTCCTGGCCCCTCCCGCACCGGGTGGTACAGCCGCCCCGTCGGCCCGCTGCCGTTCGACGTCGCCGGGGAGGTCGAACAGGGACCGGGTTGCCATGTGGAACATCGCAGCGCGACCGCCCGCCGCCCGGGCGCCTCCACAGTGCGATCTCTTGGGTTTGGGATGGTGGTGTGGGAGACAGCGGGCTGTGGTGTGTTGGTGCTGGTCGGGGCTTGTTTCGGGGTTTGGTGTCATTGTCTTTGATGTGTGAGATCGGTGGGGGATCGCTGTCCTGGGTCTTTATGGCTTCAGGGGTGACGCTGTCTCGGTTTCGTGGGTTCTGATCCATTGGTTGGCCGGGGGCCCGCTTGTGTGGGGTGGTGGACGAGGAAGTGCAACTCCCGGTGTTGGGGGCTTGAGTTCTGGTGATCGTCGCAACACCCCGTTCTGGGGTGTGCGATGGACTTCGAGGTCCGGGACTGTTCGGTCAACCGGGGACGCCTTCCGCTGACGGATGAACGGCATGCCTACCTTCAGCTCATGCAACAGGGCGTGAGTCATCGGGAGGCATGCCGGATCTTCGGCATCAACTATCGGACGGGGGAGCGGTGGCGTAACGGCCGCTCACCGTCCGGCAGGACCGCAGGGGCGCTACCGCTCACAGCGGTAGCGCCCTCGTGCGGTCCTCGCGTTATCTGCGCGAGGCGGACCGGATCCACATCGCGGACTGGTTGCGTGAGAAGGCTGCCATCCGGACTATCGCGGTCGAGCTGGGCCGCAGCCCGTCCACGATCAGCCGCGAGATACGCCGCAGCCGGCACCCGGTCAACGGCCAGTATCGGTCGCACGTGTCCTAGGCCCGCGCTGATGCCCGCCGGCCCCGCCCAAAGCCCGGCAAGGTCGGCCAGAATCCCGCGCTGCGGGGCTTCGTCCAGGACGGCCTGGGCCGGAAGTGGAGTTCGGAACAGATCTGCGAGAGTCTGCGCCGGACGTTCCCCGACCGGCCGGAGATGCACGTGGTCCATGAAACGATCTACCAGGCCCTCTACGTCCAGGGTCGCGGCGAACTCCACCGAGAGCTGGGCCGCGCCCTGCGCTCGGGACGCGCCCGCCGCACACCGCGCCGCCGGGCCCAGCAGCGACAGCCCCGCTTCTCCACCCCGATGGTCATGATCAGCGGCCGGCCCGCCGAGGCAGAAGACCGGGCCGTGCCCGGTCATTGGGAAGGCGACCTGACACCTACGTCCCGTGGCTACAGCGACGAGCCTCCGTCCTGACGAAGCCACCACAGCCGCGACACTGGGCGGGGCGTACCATCTGGGGGACACCGTGATCTTTCCAGAGCCTATCCGGTATACAGAATGAACCATCAGCATGATTCGCGGTGTGAGGAGAAGCCTGAATGATCGAGAGTCCGTGGACTCCAGCGCATCAGGCGGTGGAGTTGGGTGACCACACCGAGCTGACCCGTCTCCTTGACGCGGGCGCGGATCTTGAGGAGGTCTGCTGCGGGATGACCCTTCTACTCCATGCGATCGACGTGGAAGGGGACGGGGCTCTTCAGTCCGGAGGGCCGCTCGACTCGGCGCTCACCGCGGTCCCTCTTGGCCTACGGAGCCGACCCCAGCGCGACACCTGACGGTGAGACTCCGCGCGAGTTGGGAGCTCCTACAACCACGACATGGCAGTCAGGCTCCTGGACCGGCATACAGCAACCCTGGCGGCCCCTGCTGCCGGCCCGCGGAGCGGGCTGTGGTCCTGGAGGCGGAGCCGGAAGGATTGACGGGTGGGAGCGAAGCGGACACCCAACGGGCCGTAGGCCCGGACCCCGTGAAATGGGGTCACCTCCCGCGCGCAGCGCGGGAGTCCCCCGGTCCGCGAAGCGGACCGTTCAGGGTGGAGCGCAGCGGAACCCTGAACTAGTCCGCAGCGCAGCGCAGGACTCCGGCCCGAAGGGCCGG
>NZ_JBEZLA010000135.1:0-4346 GCF_040651925.1 Streptomyces sp. NPDC048349
CCCGTACTGGACGTACTTGGGCTTTCGGCCGGTGCGGCGAGAGTGCGTGCCGGGCACCGCGACGCCGCGGACCTCCGTCAGACACCCCCTAGAGGAAGGTGCGGCCCTCGCCCCGGTAGGTGGGGGCGGTGGCCGTCACCCGGTCGCCCTCCACCAGGTGCAGGGTGTCGAACCGCTCGCACAGCTCGCCCGCCTTCGCGTGCCGGAACCAGACCCGGTCGCCGATCAGCAGATCGTCGGCCGGGCTGCCCAGCAGCGGGGTCTGCACCTCGCCGGCGCCCTCCTGCGGGTCGTAGCGCAGCCCCTGCGGCAGGTACGGGACCGGCAGCCGGTCCGGGCCGGGCGCGCCCGAGGCGGGGTATCCGCCGCCGAGCACGGTCACCACGCCCACCCCGGGCCTGCGGACCACCGGCTGCGCGAACAGCGCCGCCGGCCGCCCGCTGAACGAGGTGTAGTTGTCGAACAGCCGCGGAACGTACAGCCCCGACCCGGCGGCGATCTCGGTCACCGCGTCCTCGGCGGCCGTCTGCGCCACGCTTCCCGTCCCGCCGCCGTTGACGAACTCCAGGTCCGGCACGACCGCCCGCACCGCCCGCACCACCTCGGCGCGCCGGGCCGCCAGCTCCTTGCGGGCCGCGCCCTGCATCAGCCGGATCGCCCGCGAGCGCACCGGCCGCCCCGCCAGCGCGTCCCCCACCCCGGCCACGTGGCCCTCGTACGCCATCAGCCCCACCACCCGGAACCCGGGCCGGGCACCGACCGCACGGGCCAGCGCGGCCAGCTGCCCGGGCTCCCGCAACGGCGACCGGCGCGCCCCGACCCGCACCAGCCCGCCGAGCATGCGCAGCGAGGTGTCCAGCTCCAGGCAGACCCGGATCTCCTGCGTGCCGCCGTCCCGCGACCGGTCGATGAGCTCCAGCTGCGCCACGTCGTCCACCATGACGGTGACGGCGGCGGCCAGCTTCGGATCGCCCGCCAGCTCGGCGAACCCGCCGCGGTCGGCGGACGGATAGGCGAGCAGCACGTCCTGGAAGCCGGAGCGGGCCAGCCACAGCGACTCGGCGAGGGTGTACGACATGATCCCGGCGAACCCGGGCCGCGCCAGGACCCGTTCGAGGAGCGCGCGGCAGCGGACGGACTTGCTGGCGACGCGGACGGGCTTCCCGCCGGCCCGGCGCACGAGATCGTCGGCGTTGGCGTCGAACGCGTCGAGATCCACGATGGCCAGCGGCGCGTCCAGGTGCGCGGTCGCCCGGTCGTACCGGGCGCGATCGGCGGCGGGGGAGTTCATGGCGGGAGCTTGCCAGACGCGTCTACCGATGGGTAGGGGCCGGGACTTCCCCGCCCCGCCCGGGCGGGGGACCCTGCGCGGCCCCACCGGGCCCGCAGGACCGTAGAGTACGGGCAGGCAGCCGTACGGAACGGGGGGCGGAGCCGCCGGATGACCACGACGACACCGCGTACCGCGGTCCTGGGCGAGCCCGACCCGCCCCCGGACCCGGCCCGGACCCCGCCGCCCTTCCCCGCGCCGCCGCGCCGCCGCCCCGGACGGGTCCTCGCCGCCGTGCTGTGCGCCCTCCTCGGCATCGCGCTCGTCGGGGGCGCCGGAGCCGACGCCTGGCTCGAACACCGCGCCGCGCACCGCCCGCCCGCCGCCGGCGCCGTCTACCGCAAGGCCGAGTCCCTGTGGCGGTCCGCCCCCGTGGACGCCCTCTTCCCGCCCGTGCTCGCCGGCCCCGCCGCCGGCCCCGGCGGCTCCAACCGGATCTGGACCCGGATCGCACTCGCCCCGGACGCCGACTGCCCGGCCGCCCTCGCCGCGGACTGGCAGGGCCTGCTGGCGGGGACCGGCTGCACCCGCGTCCTGCGCGCGACCTACACCGACGCCACCCGCAGCTCCCTGATCACCGTCGGCATGGTCTTCACCCCCGCCGACGCCCCCGCGATGACCTCCCTGGCCGGCCGGCTCACCGCCCCGCCCGCGTACGGGTTCGCCGACGCCCAGCGCGCCGCCTGGACCGCGACCGTCATCGACAAGGCCCCCGTGGTCGTGTACGCCGTCTCCGCCTTCGCCGACGGCCGCCTGCTGGACGGGCCCCGCCCCGCGCAGGACGTGATGGCGAAGGACGCCACCGGAGCCGTGGCCCAGGCGGGCCTCGGCCACGAGGCCAAGGCCGTCGCCGACCGTATCGGCAACGGCCTGGCGCTCCTCGCCGACCCGCCCGCCGCTCCCGGCCGGGAGGCCTCCCGATGAGGCCCCTGCGGGCGCTCGTGCGCGGCGCCGCCGCCCTGGCCGCCGCGGCCCTGACGGCCGTCGCCGCGGCCCCTGCCCACGCCGACGCCATCCGCGACCGGCAGTGGGGCCTGTTGGCCCTGCGCGCCGAGGAGGCCTGGGGCACCACCCGCGGCGACGGCGTCACCGTCGCCGTCCTGGACACCGGGGTGGACGACTCCCACCCCGACCTCGCCGGGCAGGTCCTCGAGGGCACCGACCTCATCGGCATGGGCGCCGGCCGCGGCGACCGCTCCTGGGCGCGCCACGGCACCGCCATGGCGAGCATCATCGCCGGGCACGGCCACGGCTCCGGCCGCGGCCAGGGAGTCCTCGGCATCGCCCCGCAGGCCAAGATCCTGCCCGTCCGGGTGATCCTGGAGGAGGGCGACCCGGGCCGAGCGCAGGCCCGCGACAGCAAGGGCGGCGCCCTCGCCGACGGCATCCGCTGGGCCGCCGACCACGGCGCCGACGTGATCAACCTGTCCCTCGGCGACGACAGCGACTCCGCCCACCACGAGGCGGGGGAGGACGAGGCCGTCCAGTACGCCCTCGCCAAGGGCGTGGTCGTCGTCGCCTCGGCCGGCAACGGGGGCGAGAGCGGCGACCGCGTCTCCTACCCGGCCGCCTACCCGGGGGTCATCGCCGTGACCGCCGTGGACCGGCGCGGCCGCAAGGCCGCGTTCTCCACCCGCAACTGGTACGCCACCGTCAGCGCCCCGGGCGTCGACGTCGTCATCGCCGATCCCGACCGCTCCTACTACGAGGGCTGGGGCACCAGCGCCGCGGCGGCCTTCGTCTCCGGCGCCGTCGCCCTCGTCAAGGCCGCGCACCCGGACCTCTCCCCGGCCCAGATCAAGAAGCTGCTCGAGGACACCGCCTCCGACAGTCCGGCCGGCGGCCGCGACGACGCCCGCGGCCACGGGATGGTGGACCCCGTGGCTGCGCTCCAGGTTGCGCAGGCCGTGCAGCCGGAGCCGCCGGTCCCCGCGCCCGCCGCGGCGCCGGAGCCGTACTTCGGCCCCGGCCCCGACCCGGTCCGCCCGCCCGAGCGCGGGGCCCGCCTCGGTGCCCCGGAGGCCGCGGCCGCCGGAGCGGTGCTGCTGCTCCTGGCCGCCGTCCTGTCCCGGCGGCCGCGGCGGGGCACCCGGGGCCGGGACCGCCGCCCGGAGCGCCCACCCCTCACCGCACCGTCGTACCCGGCACAGTAGGGTCGGGTCACTGTGGCGAACATGGCGAACAAGAACATTCCCGACCCCGGCTTCTCCGACGACGACGGCTCGGCCGACCCGCGGCTGGCCGCCGCCCTGGCCGCCTGGGCCGAGGACCGGTCGCACGAGCCGGAGGTGCTGGCGGCCCTGAAGGACGCCCGCCTGCTGGTCCCGGTCGTCGCCGTCCTCGGCGAGGTGGAGACCGACCCGCAGACGGGCCTGAAGCGCGAGAAGACCAGCGACATGGCCGTCCCGACCCTGCGCGCGGGCGACCGGCGGGCGCTGCCCGCCTTCACCTCGACCGCCTCGCTCGCCCTGTGGGATCCCGCGGCCCGGCCCGTGGCGGTCCCGCTGCACCAGGCGCTGGCGGCCGCCGCGCACGAGAAGGCCGACACGGTGGTCCTGGACCTGGCCGGCCCCGTCACCTACCAGCTGACCGGTTCCGCCCTCCTCGCGCTGGCCGAGGGCCGCACCCAGGCGGACCCGCTGGCCGATCCGGCCGTACGGGAGGCCGTACGGGCCGCAGTGGCGGCGGAGGAGGGCGTCCTGCGCGCCTACCTCGGCCCCGGCGGTCCGGACTCCGACGGCACCCTGGCGATCGTGCCGGCCGGGGCGGTCCAGGCGCAGCCGGCGGCCCGGCGGGTCGCCGAGGCGCTGGCGGCGGACGAGACCCTGCGCGCCCGCCTGGTGCGCGGGCTGGACCTGGCGCTGCTGCCGCCGGGCGCCCCGGCCCCGTCCGGCGAGGCACTGTTCAGCCGCTGAACGGCGAAGGGGCGGGGGGGGGCGCGGCCGCGCCGCCCGCCCCCCCCCCCACCGCGGGCCGGCGGGCGGGAAAGGAAGAGTGAACGACGGAAGATGAAACA
>NZ_JBEZLA010000136.1:0-3967 GCF_040651925.1 Streptomyces sp. NPDC048349
GGCGGAGGACGCCCGCGGCGAGGCGTGGACGCTGTACTACCTGGGGCAGGCGCTGGAGGAGGGCGGCGAGCGCGATCAGGCGGTGCGGGCGCGGCGGCTCCGCGTGCGTGTGAACGCGTCACCCGGTAGCGTCGGAAATGTGCGTTCCGCCCAAACCGCTGCGGCGGGTTGGCCCGGCCGGGCCACCGACGATGTCGGCAGAGGAACGAGATCACATGCCCAAGCACAGCATCCTCGCGATGGCTGCCTCGGCCGCTCTGGTCTGCCTGGCAGCATTCGGTGCCACACCCAGCAGCGCCACGGTGCCCCCGGCCCAGTCATCCACGGGACCCGGGCTGCCGGCCCCGTCCCGGTTCGTGCCCGGCCCCTGTCCTGAGCCGCCCGAGCCCATCGAAGCGCTGGACGACGCGCGCTGCGGCTTCGTCGAGGTCCCCGAGAACCGCTCCCGCCCCGGTGGGCGGACCATCAAACTGGCCGTGGCCGTCATTCCGGCCACGTCGGCGAAACCGGCCGCGGACCCCGTGGTGTTCATGGCGGGCGGCCCGGGCGCCGACACGTTCGACGACATCCCGTTCCTCGTCGACTCCGGGCTGAACAAGGACCGCGACCTGATCGTCATGGCCCAGCGCGGGAACCTCTACGACCAGCCGAACCTCGCCTGCCCCGAGATCGACCGGTTCAACGCCCAAGCCGTGGGCCTGGGCTACGACGCCGAGCAGGCGCAGCAGCTCATGCTGAAGGCGGTCAAGGAGTGCCGCGACCGCCTGACGGCCGACGGCGTCGACCTGAGTGCCTACAACACCACCGAGAACGCCGCGGACTTCGCCGACCTGCGGAAGGCGCTGGCCATCTCCCAGTGGAACGTCTACGGGTACTCCTACGGCAGCGACCTGGCCCTGACCTACCTCCGCCGGCACCCCGAAGGGATCCGTGCCCTGGCGATCGACTCCGTCGCGCCTCCCCAGACCGCGACCCTGCCGTGGACCTGGAGCAGCGCGGCTGAGGGGATCGGCGCCATCTTCGAGGCGTGCGCCGCGCAACCCGCCTGCAAGGACCGCTACCCGGACCTTCCCCGCACGCTGACGGAGCAGGTGCGCAAGCTGGAGGCGCAGCCCCTGACGCTGACCGTCACGCCGCCGGGCGGAGGATCGCTCGTCAAGGTCGTCCTCGACGGCGGTGCGCTGCTGAACCTGATCGTCGCGTTCACGCCCCGGCCCAAGGACCTGCCTGCCGCGCTCGAGGAGCTCGCCAACGGAAACCCGGACCGCTTCGCGCAGGCCCGCGCGGGCGGCTCGGTCCAGAACGTGGGCGTGTTCGCGCACGGCCTGACGGAGTCGATCGCGTGCAGCGAGTGGGCGCCGGGGCACTCGGAATCCGACGTGCTGGCCGCAGGCCGCAAGGCCTTCCCCGGGTGGCCGGACACGGTCCTGGCCCAGGTGCCGCAACTTCCCTTCCAGTACCCGGCGTGCCGGATCTGGAACGTACCGGACCGCGCGGCCGTCCAGCGGGTGGCCACGGTCAGCTCGGTGCCGGCGCTCGTCGTCTCCGGCACGTTCGACGCGAAGACCGGGGCGAGTTGGGCGCGGGACGCGGCCCGCAACCTGTCGCGGTCGACCGCCGTGCAGGTTCCCGGAATCGGCCACTGGGTGGTCCCGCAGTCGCCTTGCGCGCAACGCGTGCTGGCGTCGTTCTTCGCCCACCCGACCGCACCCGACACCGGTTGCGTGGACGATCTCGAGCCCGAACCGTTCACGATCATCCCGAAGTAGCCGGGAGGGCAGATGACACTCCATCAAGCGCCCCGTCGTCGCCGCAATGCACGACAGCGCCTGGCCGCGCCGGCCGGTATGGCGACCGGTCTCCTCATCACCGGCCTGCTCGCAGCGCCCGCTCAGGCGCAGTCCCGCACCGACACGGGCAGTGGAGTGCCGATCGGCACGGCCGCCCGGACGGTGGGCGACGCCCGTTACGAACCGGGCCCCTGCCCCAAGACCCCGGAACCGATCAAGGCGCTCGAAGGGGCCCGCTGCGGAACGCTCACCGTGCCCGAGAACCGCACCGAACCCGGCGGTCGAACGATCGAACTCGGTGTCGCCATCGTGCCCGCCGCGGCCGACACACCGAAAGCCGACCCCGTGGTGTGGCTCGCGGGCGGACCGGGGGACGACGCGGTGGGGGAGGCGAAGATGGCGATCGACGGCGGCCTGAACCGCGACCGTGACGTGATCCTCATGTCCCAGCGCGGCACCTACTCGGCCGACCCGACGCTCCTGTGCCCCAACATCGACGAGTTCAACGCCCGCGCGGTCGGCCTGGTCTACGACGCGCCGTCCACCGAGCGCCTGCACGTCGAGGCCACGAAGACCTGTCGCGACCAACTGGCGGGCCGCGGGGTCGACCTCAGCGCGTACAACGACATCGAGAGCGCCGCCGACTACGAGGACCTGCGCACCGCGCTGGGCATCAAGCAGTGGAACCTGTACGCGATCTCCTACGGAACCCACCTGGCGCTGGTCTACATGCGGCTGCACCCCGAGGGGCTCCGCTCGGTGGGCCTCGACGGCATCCTCCCGCCGTCCAAGGGCGGCTCGGCGGCGACCTGGAGCAGCGCGCGGCAGGGCTTCGACGGCCTGTTCAAGGCCTGCGCGGACCAGCCGGCGTGCGCCATGCGCTACCCGAACCTGTCGGCCACCTTCGACCGGCTCGTCCGACAGCTCGAGGCCAAACCGGTCACCACCACCATCACGCTCCCCGACGACGACAAGCAGGTGAAGGTCGTACTGGACGGCGGAGCCCTGGTGAACTGGATGACGTCCGCCACCCACGTGGCGACCCAGGTACCCGCAGCCCTGGACGAGCTGGCGAACGGCAAGCCCCAGCGGATCGCGCAACACTGGGCGGGCGGCAAGCTCAGCCCCCAGGCCATGGGGAGGATCGCGCACGGTCTCGTCTACGGCGTCTTCTGCAGTGAGTGGACACCGTACGAGACCGAGGAGCAGGCGCTCCGGGGTGGACAGGAAGCGTTCCCCTCCTTCCCCCGCGAGGTGCAGGCCCAGGCTCCGCAGCTGACCTTCCTCCGTCCGGACTGCGACGTCTGGGACGTCCCCGCAGCCCCGCGCTCGATCCGGGACGTCACGCGCGGCGACACCCCCACCCTCGCCCTGTCGGGCGGGTTCGACTCCCAGACCGGGGCGGACAACGGACCGTACGTCGCCCGCACGCTGAGCAAGGCCAAGGTCGTCACGGTCCCCTACGAGCCGCACGTGGTGTTCGCCACCTCGAAGTGCGCCCAGGAGATCGCCCTGTCGTTCTTCGAGACCCCGGACGCACCGAAGACCGGATGCCTGAACGACCTCGAGCCGCCCGAGTTCGAGATCGCCCCCTGACCCGCCCCATCCGCCCAGACCCACACGACCCGGCACAGAGGGACGCAGCCGCCAGCGGGCTGCGTCCCTCTTCGTCCCACTGCTGCGTGCCGCTGCTTCGTCCCACCGCTTCAGGTCGCCGAGAAAGGCGGCCTTTGATGCATCCATTCCCTTTCATTCCTGGGTGATTCGGGCATCTGGTCGGCTTCTCGAAGGGGTCAAACAGTCACATTCGGTGAGATTCGGGTGCCCTGGAGGTGACTCGCCCCATAGGGCTCAGGTCACATACGAACCGGGTTAGTAGGCCCTCACGCCTCGATGCAGCCCCCTGCGCACCCGCCCTCACCTGCACCGATCCTTCCGCGTCCGCCAGGGGGTCGCAGGACCGCGGCTGCGAAGGTCCCTAGTAAGCGGGGTCGTTGCCAGGGCCTGCGGGCGTCTGTAGAACTGGATGAGTCGCAAGGCGGCAGGGGTGCTTCACCCCCCGCCGACGAACCCCTCTCCTGTGTGTGAGTGGCTCACGCATGTCTTCGGCATGCCTGCGACCGCCCTTGTCCCCTTCGGAAGGTCAATCCGTGTCCAACGCCGTCATCCGCCGCATC
>NZ_JBEZLA010000137.1:0-3873 GCF_040651925.1 Streptomyces sp. NPDC048349
GGCCCATCCGGCCGGTGGTGAGGAAGACGCGCGCGCCGAGGGCTGGCAGCAGCGCGGCCGCGTCGGCGAGCGAGTCCGCGCAGGTACGCTTCGCTTCGGACTGGTGGGGTTCCGCTTCGCTTCACCCGAGCGGGCCCTGGCTTCGCCAGGCCGACCTGGACCTCCCGTGCTTCGCGCGGGAGGTGACCTCGTTTCACGAGGTCCAGGCCTTCGGCCTGTTGGGTGGGTTTGCTTCGCTCCCCCACCTGGTCCTTCCGGCTTCGCCTCCAGGACAAGCCCGCTCCGCGGGCGGCTGGCTACGGGAAGCCGGTGGGGGTGTGCTGCCGGGTTCCCGCCTGGGGGGTTGTATCTGGAGCTGGTTGTCTACAGCGTGCCGTCAGCGATACGTTCGGCCGCGTCCTGCGCGACCTCGTTGGCGATGCGCACGCCATGTCTCTCGCCAGCGGCCAGGAGGGCTTCCCTCACCTCCGGTGCCGGTCTGCCGGCATGCGTCGTGCGGATCTCCGCCAAGGCCTTCTCGTACCGTGCCACGTGTTCCTGAACCCGGGGCATGGCCTTCTCGTATTCGGAAACGTCAGCCACACGGACAACCTACCTCAGCCAGCCGGTGCTTCATTCTCTCTTTCGGATTGACTCTGGAACCGATGGACTGCACCACTGGCTCGCTGCGTCGCCGATCGGTGAAGCTGCGAAGTCCCTGGTGAACACCGAGTGGGGCCGCAGGGTTCGGCTTCTCCTGCTCTTGTCCCGGGCTACAAGGATGACTCCAACAGCCAGTGTGGGGCCTGGAGTTCGCGCAGGCCGTAGTCAGGGGGCAGCCATCCCTTCTTCCTCCTGCCGATGGTCCTCTGAGTGTGAGGAGGCGGGTACGGGCAGCCGCACATCCGCTCAGGTTCAGGCGCGGCTACCCCTCACCCTCAGCCGGAACCCCGCGCCATGCGGCTGTCCACACCCGAGGCTGTCCATCCCGACACGCCGGTCAGGCCCGATGACGCCGCCGACCTCCCGCACCTGGAGCCGACGCGGAACCACACCGGTCTTCCGGGTCCGCGGCCGTTCCCAGCGCCGCTTCTCCATCGCAGCCCTGTGCTGCTACAAACCCGGCGAACGCTCCCGCCTCGTCTACCGGCCCAAACGCCACACCGATCACAAGAGCGGAGGCCGCAAGAGCTTCGCCTGGACCGAGTACCGCGACCTCCTCATCGCCGCCCACCAGCAGCTCGGCGGACCGAACGTCCTCATCTGGGACAACTTGAACTTCCACAAGGACCGTCGGATGCGGGCCTTCATCGACGCACACGACTGGCTCACCGTCTACCACCTGCCGCCCTACGCACCCGACCTCAACCCCGTGGAAGGCATCTGGTCAGTCCTCCGCCGCACCAGCCAGGCCAACACCGCCTTCACCGACCCAGACCACCTCATCCGCCGGCTACGACACAGCCTCCGCCAGATCCAATACCGCAGCGACATCATCGACGGATACCTCATCGCAACCGGACTCACACTGACGACACCACGCCCACAACCTCAGTAACAGCCGCATTGCTCCTCGTACCCCGCGAACCCGCAGGTGCCGATACGGCACTGGTGGCTCGGGGTCCGCGCTTCACATGCCGGCCGGAGCTAAACCGTTGGTGTTCAGCAGGGCGAGGCCGAGATGGGTCGGCGTGTGAAGGGCAGCTTTCCGCTCGCGGGTGAGGGCGGTCAGTCCGGCGCTGCGCAGCGTGGTGGCGTGCTCGCTGGCGCTGGCCGGTGATATCCCCGCCCGCTGGGCCAGCTGCGTCGTGGTGCACGCAGGATGGTCGGCGATCACACACAGCACGACCGCCCGGGTACGGCCGAGAAGCGCGGCCAGGGCCGGTGGCACCGGAGCATCGACCCGGCGTGCATTAGCGGAGAGATCCCACAGACCGACCGCGTCGACCGGATTGCTCAGAGCCGGGTACACCATGACCACGGCGCCTGCCTGGCCGGCGAACAGTTGCGGCACCGGCCCGCAGAACACCGACGGAGCCAGAACCAGCGGGCGCCCCGCCAGGTGGAAGTCGGTGGCCGGGTGGACGAGCGGCCGGTAGTCCGGGATCTCCAGCACGGGGGGATTCCACACGGCCATCGGGCACAGGCTTTCCAGCAGCGCTGTCACCCCACCGCGCACCATGAGGCGCCCTCGGCGCGCCACCTCCCCGTCCAGGTGGTGGTGAATGCGCCCCCAGTACGGGGCCACTGCCACCCGGTGGCAGTGGTGCAGTGCGGCGGCAAGCCGTTGCACGGCCCCCCGGTCGGCCGCCATCACCCCGGACAGCCACTGCGCCCGCCGCCTGCTTGCCCCAAGTACGGCGAACTCCGCACGCAGACGGCCTTGTGGCGAACTGACCAGCCGCTCCAGGCCCTCACCCATACTCTCCGCAGTGCCCACCAGGGTGAACAGGTCCACCAGCCCACCGTCCGGCGAGCTGAGGAATCGCGCGGCGTCCGGCCCATCTCCTGTAACGAGTGGGCTCGTGCGCGCGCGCCAGCCATGGAACAGCGCCTTGCCGTCCCGCCGCTGGAGGTTCCACACGCTCAGTGTTGTCTCCGCGAGCGGACCCAGCAGATTGATCTTCACGCGCGCCAGGTCCTCCGTGGTGAAGTGCAATCGCAGCACACCGACCTCCTCATTCGCCTGGGCCGAATGCTTCACGTTGCGCTCGTTTCAGGGCAGACCGAAACGAGTCGATTTGCCTGTGTTTCTGGGCGATTTCTGTTCGTCGGAGCGCCACTTCCCGCCGACGGTCGGCGTACCGCGCATGGCGAACAACGCATCCGATCGCTGCAGCACGACAACGGCGAGCGTTGGCTCCTCCGTCGGTGCCGGCTCGCCGGTGAATGTCACGTGGAGCAAGCCCTCAGCCGTGCAACACCCGTAGCACACGGCCTCTTCGCTGTCTGGTGAACGGTTCAGGCGCCCCGTGTCAGGACCCTCGGTTCGGCTACGACCGAATCGAATAGCGCGGACCCGCGCTCGAATCCGATGGTAGGGACCGGCAGCCCCCAGTGGTGCGGTGGGCGCGGAAGCGGCTAACCCGCCACAACGGCCTGCCTAACAATCAGGCAGCCGCTCAACTCGGTGATGCAAACACCAGGGGAGCCGGCCAGCACCTCACACGGTGAGACGCAATCGCACGGGTCAACGCAACCTACAGATCAAGGAGTTCAGCATGCGCATCATTCGCAATGTCCTCGGAAGCGTGGGGGCCGCCGCCGCGCTCGCACTCGCGATCACCGCAACCCCCGCCGCTGCCGCCGCTCCGGCAGCCACGGCGTCGGTCGTGGCGCCCACGGCAGCAGAGCCCAGCGCGCTCCCGCTCTACTGGTCGCCGACGAACCAATACTTCACCTATAAGTCCACCTGCGACGACCGCGGCGCGTGGTACTGGGACAACTACGCCAACGTCTACAGCTGGGACTGCCGCCCGACCAGCGACGGCTACAGGCTGTGGCTCCAGAAGGGCTGAACAAGCAGTGGCGAACTTCTGATTCGCCACTAGGCAGTGTCTGATGGCTCTTGCCCGGATGGTGGATCTGTTGCCGTTCCGGGCATGAGTCGGTCATGGTGCGCCGGCATGAACTGACGAATGCCCAGTGGGAACCCATAGCCCCGCTCCTGCCGGAGACGGGTGGTCCGGGTGGCCGTTGGGCCGACCACCGGACCGTCGTCAACGGATTGCTCTACCGGACACGGACCGGGATTCCCTGGCGTGACCTGCCCGAACGCTACGGATCCTGGCAGACCGTTTACGAGCGCCACCGCCGCTGGCCGGCGGATGGAACCTGGTCGAAGATCCTGCAGGCGTTACAGACCGGCGCCGATGCCACCGCCCAGGACACGGA
>NZ_JBEZLA010000138.1:0-3775 GCF_040651925.1 Streptomyces sp. NPDC048349
ACAGCACGATGATGCCGAGCGTGAAGAGCAGCTTCTTGCGCAGGTCGGGCGTCTTGAACGCCCGGGCGAACGCGGTGAGCACGGTGCCTCCTGCGCCCCGCCAGCCGCCCGGCTCCCGTCCCGCTCGCGCCCCGCCCCTTCCCATCGGGCCACCGGGCCCCTAGCCTGACGAACCGTCAGATCCGCTGCTCCGGGAGGCCCGTCATGCTGCTGCAAGGGAAGACCGTCATCGTCTCCGGCGTCGGGGCCGGGCTCGGGCACCAGGTCGCCGCCACCGTGGTGCGGGACGGGGGGAACGCCGTACTCGGGGCGCGCACCGAGGCCAATCTGGCCAAGTCCGCCGCCGAGATCGACCCCGACGGGGCGCACACCGCCTACCTGCCCACCGACATCGGCGACGAGCGCCAGTGCGAGGCCCTCGCCGCGCTCGCGCAGGAGCGGTTCGGCCGGATCGACGCCGTCGTGCA
This sequence comes from Streptomyces sp. NPDC048349, assembly GCF_040651925.1. NCBI lineage: Bacteria > Bacillati > Actinomycetota > Actinomycetes > Kitasatosporales > Streptomycetaceae > Streptomyces > Streptomyces sp. NPDC048349. The sequence continues at coordinate 468 of NZ_JBEZLA010000138.1, forward strand.
CGTCGCCGCCTGGGACTCGTACTTCGGCGGCCTCGAGGACGCCGACTTCGGGACCTGGCAGCAGATCATCGACGTGAACCTGCTGGGGACGCTCCGGATGACCCGGGCCTGCCTGCCCGCGCTCAAGCAGAACGGCGGCTCCGTCGTCATCATCGGCACGCAGTCCGCCGTCGCCGCGCCCAACGAGGTCCAGCAGGCCGCCTACGCCGCCTCCAAAGGCGCCCTGACCTCGGCCATGTACTCCATGGCCCGCGAGCTCGGACCACACCGGATCCGGGTCAACACCGTGCTCCCGGGCTGGATGTGGGGCCCGCCCGTCCAGGCCTTCGTCACCTTCACCGCCCACACCGAGAACGTCCCCGAGGCCGAGGTCCACGCCCGCCTCACCCAGCGCATGGCCCTGCCCGACCTGGCCACCGACGGGGACGTCGCCGACGCAGCGGCCTTCCTCGCCTCCGACCGGGCGCGGGCGATAACCGGCCAGTCACTGCTGGTCAACGCCGGTGAGCTGATGCGATGACCATCCCGACGGGCGCCCCCCTGCCCGTACGACCGGATCGTATGCTCGGCGCATGACCACTCCGAGTGACGCTCCGACCGACAACGCGATGCGCCGCGCCCTGCGGCGGGCACGCGACGGCGTCGCGCTCGACGCGACTGAGGCGGCCGTACTCCTCCAGGCGCGCGGCGAGGCGCTCGACGACCTCACCGCCTCCGCCGCACGCGTGAGGGACTCCGGACTCGCCGCCGCCGGGCGGCCCGGTGTCATCACGTACTCGAAGAGCGTGTTCATCCCCCTGACCCGCCTGTGCCGCGACAAGTGCCACTACTGCACCTTCGCCACCGTCCCCGGCAAGCTCCGCCGCGCCGGCCACGGGATGTACATGTCCCCGGACGAGGTCCTCGACATCGCCCGCCGCGGCGCGGCGCTCGGCTGCAAGGAAGCGCTCATCACCCTCGGCGACAAGCCCGAGGACCGCTGGCCCGAGGCACGCGAGTGGCTCGAGGCGGAGGGGTACGACGACACCATCTCCTACGTCCGGGCCATCTCCATCCGGATCCTGGAGGAGACCGGCCTCCTCCCCCATCTCAACCCCGGTGTGATGTCCTGGGCCGACTTCCAGCGGCTCAAGCCCGTCGCCCCGTCCATGGGCATGATGCTGGAGACCACGGCCACCCGCCTGTGGTCGGAGCCGGGCGGCCCGCACCACGGCTCGCCCGACAAGGAGCCGGCGGTCCGGCTGCGCGTGCTGGAGGACGCCGGGCGCTCCTCCGTGCCCTTCACCAGCGGGCTGCTCATCGGCATCGGCGAGACGTACGAGGAGCGTGCGGAGTCCCTGTTCGCGCTGCGCCGCGTCGCCCGCGCCTACCACGGCATCCAGGAGCTGATCATCCAGAACTTCCGCGCCAAGCCGGACACGGCGATGCGCGGAATGCCGGACGCCGAACTCGACGACCTCGTCGCCACGATCGCCGTCGCCCGGCACATCATGGGCCCGTCCGCCTGCCTGCAGGCGCCGCCCAACCTGGTCGACGGGGAGTACGCCCGGCTGATCGGCGCCGGGATCGACGACTGGGGCGGCGTCTCGCCGCTGACCCCCGACCACGTCAACCCCGAGCGCCCGTGGCCGCAGATCGACCTGCTGGCCGAGCGGTCCGCGGCGGCCGGCTTCGAGCTGCGGGAACGGCTCTGCGTCTACCCGGAGTTCGTGCAGCGCGGCGAGCCCTGGCTCGACCCCCGGCTGCTGCCGCACGTGCGCGCGCTCGCCGACGGGGACACCGGGCTGGCCAACGCGTCCGCGCGGGTCCAAGGCCTGCCGTGGCAGGAGCCGGACGAGGGCTTCACCGCCTACGGGCGCACCGACCTGCACACCGCCATCGACACCGAGGGCCGCACCGGCGACCGCCGCGAGGACTTCGACCACGTCTACGGCGACTGGGACGCACTGCGCGAGGCGGCCGCGCCCGGGATGCTGCCCGAGCGCATCGACACCGACGTACGGGCCGCGCTCGCGCAGGCCGCCGACGATCCGACGGGGCTCACCGACGCACAGGCCCTCGCCCTGCTGCACGCCGACGGGCCGGCCCTGGACGCCCTCTGCCGGATCGCCGACGACCTGCGGGCATCGGTGGTCGGGGACGAGGTCACCTACATCGTCACGCGCAACATCAACTTCACCAACGTCTGCTACACCGGCTGCCGCTTCTGCGCCTTCGCGCAGCGCCGCACGGACGCCGACGCGTACACGCTGTCCCTGGAGCAGGTCGCCGACCGGGCCGCCCAGGCCTGGGACCTGGGCGCGGTCGAGGTCTGCATGCAGGGCGGCATCCACCCGGACCTGCCCGGGACGGCGTACTTCGACATCGCACGCGCGGTCAAACAGCGGGTCCCCGGGATGCACGTGCACGCCTTCTCGCCGATGGAGGTGATCAACGGCGCCACGCGCACGGGAATGTCCGTACGGGAGTGGCTGACGGCCGCCAAGGAGGCCGGCCTGGACTCCATCCCGGGCACGGCGGCGGAGATCCTGGACGACGAGGTGCGGTGGGTCCTGACCAAGGGCAAGCTGCCGACGGCGGACTGGATCGAGGTCGTCACCACCGCGCACGAGCTGGGCATCCGCTCCTCGTCGACGATGATGTACGGGCACGTGGACCAGCCGCGGCACTGGCTCGGGCACTTGCGCACGCTGGCCCGCATCCAGCGGGAGGCGCTGGCCAAGAACGTGGCCGGCTTCACGGAGTTCGTGACGCTGCCGTTCATCCACACCAACGCGCCCGTCTACCTGGCGGGCATCGCCCGGCCGGGGCCGACGGCCCGCGACAACCGGGCGGTCACGGCGATGGCGAGGATCCTGCTCCACCCGTACATCCCCAACATCCAGACCAGCTGGGTCAAGCTGGGCACCGAGGGCGCGGCGGAAATGCTCCGGTCCGGGGCCAACGACCTGGGCGGGACCCTGATGGAGGAGACGATCTCGCGGATGGCGGGGTCGAGCTACGGCTCGTACAAGTCGGTCCGGGACCTGATCGCCGTGGCGGAGGCGGCCGGGCGGCCCGCGAAGGCCCGGACGACGCTGTACGGGGAGGTCCCGCGGGAACGCCAGGACGCTGCCCGCGCCTCGGACGGCCACCTGCCGGACCTGCTGCCCGTACTGGACTAGGACGGCTGGCACCCGGCCGGGCCCGTCGCCCCGGCCGGGGCATGCTGAGACCTAGGGGGTGTCTGACGGAGGTCCGCGGCGTCGCGGTGCCCGGCACGCACTCTCGCCGCACCGGCCGAAAGCCCAAGTACGTCCAGTACGGGG
>NZ_JBEZLA010000139.1:0-3578 GCF_040651925.1 Streptomyces sp. NPDC048349
ACGATCGCCTGGTGCTTCATCTTGGCCATGTCCGAGGCCATGATGATGTCCTTGTTGCCCGTGGTCGTGATGAAGATGTCCGCGGTCTCCACCACGTCGTCCAGCGTGGCGACCTGGTAGCCGTCCATCGCCGCCTGCAGCGCGCAGATCGGGTCGATCTCGGTGACGATGACCCGCGCACCCTGGCCGCGCAGCGACTCCGCACAGCCCTTGCCGACGTCGCCGTAACCGCAGACCACGGCCACCTTGCCGCCGATCAGGACGTCCGTGGCACGGTTGATGCCGTCGATCAGCGAGTGGCGGCAGCCGTACTTGTTGTCGAACTTCGACTTCGTCACCGCGTCGTTCACGTTGATCGCCGGGAAGAGCAGGGAGCCCTCGGCCATCATTTCGTAGAGGCGGTGGACACCGGTGGTGGTCTCCTCCGTCACGCCGCGGATCTCGGACGCGAGCTGCGTCCACTTCTGCGGGGCCTCGCCGAGGGTGCGGTTGAGGAGCGTGAGGATGTGGGCGTACTCCTCGGAGTCCGCGGTGGACGGGTCCGGGGCCGCGCCGGCCTTCTCGAACTCGACGCCCTTGTGGACGAGGAGGGTGGCGTCACCACCGTCGTCGAGGATCATGTTCGGGCCGCCGGTGGGGGTGTTCGGCCAGGTCAGCGCCTGCTCCGTGCACCACCAGTACTCCTCCAGCGTCTCGCCCTTCCAGGCGAAGACCGGGACGCCCTGCGGGTTCTCCGGGGTGCCGTTCGGGCCGACCGCGATGGCGGCGGCGGCGTGGTCCTGGGTGGAGAAGATGTTGCAGGAGGCCCAGCGGACCTCCGCACCGAGGGCGACCAGGGTCTCGATCAGGACGGCGGTCTGCACGGTCATGTGCAGGGAGCCGGTGATGCGGGCGCCGGCGAGGGGCTGGGCTTCCGCGTACTCGGCGCGGATCGACATCAGGCCGGGCATCTCGTGCTCGGCCAGCGTGATCTCCTTGCGGCCGAAGGCGGCGAGGGAAAGGTCTGCGACCTTGAAGTCCATGGGTGCTGCTCCTCATGGTTCGAGAGGGTGGGTACGGCTGAGCCGTGCGCCTGCCGTGCGTGAGCAGGAAGCGGCGCACCGAGCACAGTCCGTCGGGGGCCCTCTCTCCCCTCGGCCGGTCACGAGGACCGCCCGACCGCCATCAGCAGCGACGCCTGACACTGATGACGAATCTACACCGATCGGCGCAGCGTCCCCCAGTTGGCAGCGGGACAAGTTGCGGGCGGGATTCGGGTCTTCCGGTCGACGCGTTCAGGGCGTTTCGGACTTTTGATCCATCCCTTGCCCGGGGAAGGATGCCGAGTGGATCGGAAGCACGTGCACGACGGCGCGATCCCGCAGGCCGCCACGGCGTAAGGAGATGTCACGTGACCAGTCCGGCAGGCCCTCCCGTCGGCGGGGGCGCGAGCGGGCCCAGGCGTCTGAAGCTGCTCGCCGTCACCGCGTGCCCCACCGGGATCGCGCACACCTACATGGCTGCGGAGAAGCTCCAGCAGGCCGCCGACCGGCTCGGCATCGACTTGAAGGTGGAGACGCAGGGCTCCATCGGGGCCGAGAACGTCCTGTCTGACAACGATGTCGCGGAGGCGGACGGCATCATCATCGCCGCCGACAAGGAGGTCGACCGCGAGCGCTTCGCGGGCAAGCGGGTCCTGTCCACCGGGGTCGCGGACGGCATCCACAGGCCGCAGGAGCTGATCGAACGCGTGCGGAGCGCTCCGGTGCAGGCGGGTACGGCCGGGGGTACGGGCGGGAGCGGGGCCGGGGGCTGCGGCCGGCAGCGCGGCACCGCGTACAAGGCCCTGATGAACGGCGTCTCGCACATGATCCCCTTCGTGGTCGTGGGCGGGCTGCTGCTGGCCGTCTCGATCGCGCTCGGCGGTCATTCCACGCCCGCGGGCATCGAGTTCGACAAGGACTCCTTCTGGTTCTACGTCAATGCCCTGGGCGGTCTCGGCTTCAAGCTGATGCTGCCGATCTTCTCCGGCTACATCGCCCATGCGCTCGGCGACCGGCCCGCCCTGGTACCGGGCATGATCGGCGGCTTCCTCGCCGCCGACGGCGTCACCCTCTACGGGGCCGATGCGAACGCCGGGTTCCTGGGAGCGATCGCGACGGGCTTCCTGGCGGGCCATCTGGTCGTCTGGATCAAGAAGGTCAAGGTTCCCCGGTTCGTCCGGCCGATCATGCCGATCATCGTGATCCCGATCCTGTCGACGCTGGCGCTCGGCCTCTTCTACATCTACGTGATCGGCAGGCCCATCTCCTGGGTGTTCACACACCTGACGAACTGGCTGAACGGGATGACCGGCTCCAGTGCGATCGTGCTCGGCGCGCTGATCGGCCTGATGATCGCCTTCGACATGGGCGGCCCGGTCAACAAGACGGCCTTCCTCGTCGCGGTGGGGCTCATCGGCACGAACAACGCCGTCATGGGCATGGCCGCCGCCGCGATCCCGGTCATGCCGCTCGGCCAGGGCCTGGCGACGCTGCTGCGCCGCAGGCTCTACTCCGACCAGGAGCGGGAGACGGGTGTCGCGGCGCTGTTCATGGGCTTCTTCGGCATCTCCGAAGGTGCCATTCCGTTCGCCGCCGCGCGGCCGGCGCAGGTCATTCCGGCCAACATGCTCGGCGGGGCGGTGGCCGGTGCGGTCGCGGGCCTGTCCGGGGTGGAGGACTCGGTGCCGCACGGCGGTCCGATCGTCTCGCTGTTCGGAGCCGTCAGCGGGGTCGCGATGTTCTTCGTCGCGATCGCGGCGGGCACGGTCGTCACCGCGCTGACCACGAACGCGCTGATCCAGATCAAGCAGCGCAGGGACGGCGGGAGCGCGCGGCCGCTGCCCGCCCCCGAGCCGGCCCTGGCCGGTGCGGGCGCGGGTGCCGGTGCAGGCGCAGGCGTGGGCGGCGGAGCGGGCGCGGGTGCTGCCGACGGCACTGCGGGCGCGGCGGCCGTGCGGGCGCGGGCCGCGGATCGGGCGGCCGCGGCAGCCGCCCCGGCCGCCGGGCGGCCGGAGGCGCTCTCCGGGTACCTGACGGAGCGGACGGTGAAGACGGAGCTGGTCTCCCGGGACAAGGAGGCGGCGATCCGCGAGATGGCGGAGCTGCTTGCCTCCACCGGCAACGTCCGGGACGTGGACGAGCTCGTACGGGTCGCTCTGGCCCGCGAGGCGCAGGGGACGACCGGCCTGGGCGAGTCGATCGCGATCCCGCACGCCAAGACCGACGCGGTGACCCGGCCCACGGTGGGCTTCGCCCGGTCCGGCGAGGGCATCGAGTGGGGCGCCCTGGACGGGACCAAGGCCCGGCTGGTCTTCATGGTCTCGGTCCCGGAGGCCGCGGCGGGGGACGAGCACCTGCGGATCCTGGCGCTGCTGGCGCGCAAGCTGATGGACGCCGGTTTCCGCGAGCGCCTGCAGAGCGCTCCGGACGGGCCGGCGATCCTGGAGGTGCTGCGCGAGATCCCCTAGGGGGTGTCTGACGGAGGTCCGTGGTGAAGGAGCGGTGTCCGGTGCGTGCTCTCGGCGTGCCGGCCGGATGCCCCCGTACTGGACGTAC
>NZ_JBEZLA010000140.1:0-3502 GCF_040651925.1 Streptomyces sp. NPDC048349
GAACCCGGCAGCACACCCCCACCGGCTTCCCGTAGCCAGCCGCCCGCGGAGCGGGTCCCACAGCGCTGCGCGCTGTGCCAGCGAACCGCCTCGCTGCGCTCAGCGGGGCTCGGCTTCGCCGAGCCATGGCCGGCCCTTCGGGCCGGAGTCCTGCGCTGCGCTCCGGACTGTTCAGGGTTCCGCTGCGCTCCACCCTGAACCGCCTGCTTCGCAGGCTTGGGTGACTCCGTTTCACGGAGTCCGGGCCTTCGGCCCGTTGGGCGGGTCCGCTTCGCTCCCCCGCCCGGTCCTTCCGGCTCCGCCTTCAGGACCAACCCGCTTCGCGGGCGGCCGGCAGCGGGGACGGGTGCGTGCTCCGGTCGGCTCCGGGCCTAGGGTTCCCGGGGCTGGCTGGGAGGAGGCTGAACGACATGCGGCTGTACCCGTGATGTAGTGGATGACGAAGCTTACTGTCAGCCGGGGGCGAGCAGTCTGAAGCATGCGAGAGATGAACCCGCACCCTCTGAGGTTGCTTCATTCTTAATTGCGGATTGTCTCTGGAAGGGATGGGTTGCATCGCTGGCGGCCCGCTGTGCGCGCGTCGATCAGTGAAACTGGACGGCGTTTGGCAAATGTGCACAGGCGACCAGGGTCCATAGTGTTGCGCTGTCTCGCTACTGGGACAGGTCCGATTCCCAGCGTGGAGGCTGGAGTCCGCGCAGGCCGTAGTCGGGCGGCAGCCATCCCTTCTTCCGTCTGTCGATGGTCTTCTGGGTGTAGGGCGGCGGGTACGGGCACCCGTACATCCGCTCAGGGTCAGGCGCAGCCCACGGGCGCCGGTAGTGAACCGCGCACACAGGCCAGACGGTCTTTTCCGGCGATTTCGGAGCCGGTTTCGCTGTCTTCCGGGGCCGGCGGGGCTTGGGGCGAGGCGGCTGGGGAGGGCGTAGCTTGCAGCTCTCGGCGAAGGCGGTCAGGGGCGGCAGGCCGGTGCTGTCCAACGGGTCGGTGAAGAGGGGGCCGTTGGTGCCTGCCTCAATCCTCCAGAGGAAGGCTGCGGCCAGCAGCAAGGGGCGGGCCCAGGCGGGGACGTGATGGGTCATGCAGCCCCGGCGAAGCCCATGGTCGTGGAGCGTGACGGCCGTACCGTCTGGAGCCAGGTCGTGGACGTGGACGGTATCGAGCTGGGTGGTGGAAGCCGCGGTGAACACCGCGGTGGCGAGGTGGGCCGCCAGGTACGGATGCGCGGTGGCCCGGTGGAGCCGCCAGGCGACTTCCGCCTGGGTGAGGGAGGGCATCACCGGCGGGAAGAAGTCCCGCTCGGCTGCCATGGGCGCAGCGCACTGGCAGGGGTTGGCCGGATCCTCGTCGACGGTCAGGGTGGTCAGGGCCGGCAGGCCGATCCAGCGGTTCGCCAGCGGGCGCGGCCGCCCTGGTGCCCGCCGTCCGGGAGCGGAGGGCTCGGCCTCGGGAAGCAGGGCGGAGGGCTCGGCCTCGGGAAGCAGGGCGGAGGCCTCGGCGATCGTGTGTTCCACCTGCCACAGTTCACGTCCCAGGAAGGCCCGCATAGCGCGGTGGTGACAGACGAGGACCAGCCGGACCCCGGTGCGCCGGCGCAAGGCAAGCAGGCTTTTGAAGCGGTGCGGGGTCAGCAGGTGGGCTCGTAGGAGGGTGAGGTGGGTGACGGGGGTGGCGAGGATCCAGGCGGCCGCGATCGACCAGACCGGGGCCGGGTCGAGCTGGTGGTATCCGTCCAGGGGGACGGGCTTGCCGAGGGCGGCGAGGATGTCGTAGGCGAGCGCGATCGCGGCGTCGGCGCCCGGGGTCGGATGCACCGTGAGACGCATACGCAGATCCGCACTCACACCGACCCGCGACGCAGTCCGTGCGGACAGCCGCCCCTCACGCCGGGCCACCGCCACCCAGTTCCACACCGTCCGCAGAGAAACCCCAAGATCCTGAGCAACCGCACGCGCGTGCTCCGTGGCCAACTCTCCCCGGGAATCGAGTGCCACCAACCGCGCCACGGCACCTTCACGCCCCGCACCCCGGCACCACGGCATGCCCTCGCCGGCAGACATCTGATCGGACACCCACACACCCCCAGCCCGAACCCGCACCATGCGGCTGTCCACACGCAGAGGTGTCCATCCCGACACGCCGGTCAGGCCAACATGAACGGGTGAAGCTGAGCCCCTACTTCGCCGCGGCTGGCCGGACTATGACCCGGATGCTGACTACCGACCAGATCGCGGCTCGATGAGCAGTGCGTCCATGGGCTTGCTGCGATGCGGACGCAAGACCTCCACCCAGGTCACTCCATCGTCCAGGAGACGGCCCATGTATCCGAAGCCGTTCCACCCCAGATCGACGAAACAACGCTCGGCCTGCTGCTCACGGCCGAACAGCCGCTGACCGTGCAGCGTCACCTCCCCCAGATCTACGCCCCGCTGCTCCAAAGCGACCAGGGCGCACGTCGCCGCGCGGCGCAGAGGGCTCGTCTCCACCCACCGCCGCCGCACATGCCAGGCGGCTTCAGGGTCTTCGAGCTGCCCGTCCACCAGCCTCAGCGGCGTAATACTGATCTTTCCCTCCGTGTGCCGGCCGAACAGCTCGATCCTCGCCGGGCGCGGCACGAGGCTCTCCAGCCCTTCGAACTCCGGAAGCATGTGGTCCCTGGGCGCAGTCCCGGCTTCCGGATCCGCTGTCAGGGAGGCAAGGCGCTCGCGAGCCAGGGAGAACGGCTCGCCCTTCCGCCAGAGCAAGAACAGATCAAAGCCCTCGCCCTGCAGACTGCTGCTGCCACGGAACTGGAAGGAGATCCCCCGGGTGCGGCCCCTCAGGGCCTGCCGCATCCCCACATACGAGTCACGCCCATTAATCGAGGCATGAAGCGACTCGCCGAGCCAGCGCTTGTCCGTACCGTGCTCGATGACGACATCGACATCGTTCGGCTCCAGCGCACCGCGCGCGTACGACCCGAAGACGTACACCTCCTCCACCAGGCCCAGCGGCCAGTCGCCACCCTCGAGCCGCGTGATCATGTCCGCCAGCAGACGCGTCGCGCGCTCGCGCTTCACCCGGCCGCTCCCTCGGCATAAGCGGCGCGGAACTCCTGCGCCACCAAGAAAACAGAACCTGGCACCGCACGCGGCCTCCCGTCCTGCCACGTCTGCCCGATCACCTCCGCCGAGGCTCTCCCCCGCGCCGACTGATACTCCTCGACAGCTGCAGCGAACTCCTCGGGAATCTCCCGCCGGTCCACGACACCCGCCACCGCAACCTGCGGGAAGGAACCACCGAACGTCTCCAGCCGCGACCACCCCAGCGACCGGCCGGCCTTCCGCAGCGCCGAACGGATCAGATCGACCCCGCCCAACTCCTCTGCCTCGTCAACCCCGAGCCGGAGTTCGTAAGACCCGCCGAAACCTGGGGTTGTTCCGTTTTGGCGGACAGGTGTGTTGTCTTGATTCAGGCGGTGGTTGGTTCGTACTGGGCTGGGCTTTGGTAGCCGAGGCTGCTG
>NZ_JBEZLA010000141.1:0-3493 GCF_040651925.1 Streptomyces sp. NPDC048349
ACGCTTCCTTCGTACTCACCCTCAGCAACACTGGCTGGGGCTTTCCTCCGGGCTTTCGTTCTGTGTTCTTGCGTTTCCGACTCTATCAGACTCTTCGGGCCCGATTTCCTCGGTGCTTTCCAGGTTCTGCGCTTTCGCGCTTTCCCTTTCCGGCGATTCCGACTCTATCAGAGGATTTCCACCGGATTTACCGGCTTCGGATCCTTGAATGAGGAGTCGAGTGCGCCCCGCCGGAATTCCATTCCTTGCAGGGGCGAGAAAGATTGTAAGCCGTCGCCGTCGAGCTTGTCCAGTCCGCGGCAACCGTTGAAATCTACCTCCCCGCTCGCACCCTGTCAAGAGGGCTTGCGGGACGACGAGAGACTAGCAGCTCGTCGGGCACCTACGCACATCAGGCCGCGGTCGGGAGCGTCGCCGTGCGGTCGGCGGCCTCCACGTCGCCCGCCTCGCCGGCGCGGGAGGCCCGCCCGCCCAGGATGAAGACGTAGAGCAGGAAGGCGGCCTCGGCGACGACGCCGATGGTGATGCGGGCCCAGGTGGGCAGGCCGGACGGGGTCACGAAGCCTTCGATCAGGCCCGAGACGAAGAGGACCGCCGCGAGGCCGATGGCCATGCCGAGGGCCGCTCGGCCCTGTTCGGCGAGGGCGGTGCGGCGGGTGCGGGGGCCCGGGTCGATGACCGTCCAGCCCAGGCGCAGACCAGTGCCGGCGGCGACGAAGACCGCCGTGAGCTCGAGCAGGCCGTGCGGGAGGATCAGACCGAGGAACACGTCGAGTCGGCCGGCGGAGGCCATCAGACCCAGGCCCACACCGAGGTTGGCCATGTTCAGGAAGAGGATCCAGAGCACCGGGAGCCCGAGGAAGGCACCGAGGACGAGGCAGATCGCCGCCGCCTGGGCGTTGTTCGTCCACACCTGGGCGGCGAAGGAGCCCGCGGGGTGGCTCGAGTAGTACGTCTCGTACTGGCCCCCCGGCTTCGTGAGCTCCTTGAGGTGGTCGGGGGCCGCGATGGCGCCCTGGACCTCCGGGTGCGTGGCTATCCACCAGCCGATGAGGACGCCGAGGGCCGTGGACAGCAGCGCGGTCGGTATCCACCAGCGGCGGGTGCGGTACACCGCGGCCGGGAAGCCCACGGTGAAGAAGAGGACCGCGTCGCGCCAGCCGGCGCGGCGGGTGCCCGTCACGGTGGCGCGGGCGCGGGCGACCAGCTGGGTGAGGCGTCCCGTGAGCATCGGGTCGGGGGCGCTGGACTGGACGAGGGAGAGATGGGTGGAGGTGCGCTGGTAGAGGGCGACGAGTTCGTCGGCCTCGGCGCCGGTCAGCTTGCGGCCGCGGCCCAGCAGCTGCTCCAGGCGGTCCCATTCCGCGCGGTGTGCCGTCACGAAGACGTCGAGATCCATCCGGTTGCCGCTCCCCTGCCCCAGTGCCCCTGCTGCTGGCTATTCCTCGTGTGGTCAGCTTGGCAGACTGGATGCCTCAGGGGCGGGGCAGGTCACGTGAAAGGTGCTGCGGTGAGCGATCTGGTGACGGGGGACGCGGTCGTCCTGGGGTTGAGGCCGGCGAGGCTGCCGAGCCGGGCGCTGGCGATCGTCCTCGACCTGGTCGTCTACATCGCCGGGTACGTGATCCTGTCGATCGGCCTGGCCTTCTCGATCTCCTCGCTCGACGAAGCCGCGCAGGCGGCCGTGACGGTGGCGTCCTTCGTGCTGCTGCTGGTCGGCGTGCCGATCGCGGTGGAGACGCTGACCCACGGCCGGTCGCTGGGGAAGCTCGCCTGCGGGTTGCGGGTGGTGCGGGACGACGGCGGGCCGATCCGGTTCCGCCATGCGCTGGTGCGCGGGGCCATGGGGGTCGTGGAGCTGCTGATGACCTTCGGGGCCGTGGCGTGCATCGCCTCGCTGGTATCGGCGCGCGGGCGGCGGCTCGGTGACGTGTTCGCCGGGACCCTGGTCGTTCGGGAGCGGGTGCCGGGGGCGCGCGTGATGCCGGTGCCCCCGCCGCCGCCGTGGCTGGCCGGGCGGTTCAGCGGGCTGGATCTGTCGGCGGTGCCGGACGGGCTGTGGCTGGCGGTACGGCAGTACCTGACGCGCATGGACCAGCTGGATCCCCGGGTGGGTGCGGCGATGGCGGCGCGGCTCGCGGACGATCTGGTCGCGCGGACCGGCGCACCCGCGCCGGTGGGGGTGCCTGCCGCCGCGTTCCTGATGGCCGTGGTGCACGAGCGGCAGTCGCGGGATGCGGCCCGGGCGTTCCGGCAGGCCGCCGCCCCGTCTGCCGCGGCCGGATTCGCCCCGGCTCCCGCGGCCGGGTACGGCGCCGGCCCGGGGTACGCCCCCGTGCTCGCGGGAGATCCCGTGGCCGCGGCCGGTCCCGGCCCCCTGGCCGGTCCGGCGCCCGTTCCGCACGTCGCTCCCGCGCCGGTGGCGGCGCCGGCGGAGGCGCCGCGCGCCGGCGGGTTCGCGCCGCCCGCCTAGGCCGTCTATTTCGGATCTTGCTCCCCCAGCTACCGCTGGGAGGTGCCCCCAGACCCGCGCCGCCCGGCACCGCACCTCGCTGCGTTGTCGGGGCTCCCGAGTACGTCCAGTACACGGGAGCCCCTCCGCCTTGCGATGCACGGCACCGGACGACGCGGGCTTAACCGGCAAGATCCGAAAGAGACGACCTAGGCCTCTGACCGGACGTCACTCCTCGAAGGTCGAGGGCGGGGTCTCCAGGTGTTCGAGTTCGATGCCCGGGGCGGACAGGACCACGTCGCCCGCGATGTGGACCGTGTGGACCTCGCCGGTGTCCAGGGCGCTGATCTGGTACTCGTCCACCAGGAGCGGGCCGCTGTCGGTGGGGTGCTCCTCGCGGCGCAGCAGGGCCCAGGCCTGGTCGACCGTGCGGGGGGCCAGTACGGGGTCGGTGAGGGCGAGGAGCCGGACGCGGGTGGCGGGGGCTCCGGGTGTCAGGCGCAGCAGGCGGGCCGTCGCGATGAGGAAGGCCGGTGAGGTGCCGGTGAAGCCGGGGGCGCGGACGTTGCCCTCGGTGGCCTCGGCGCCCGTGGGGTCGGTACGGACCCAGGTGACGCCGTCGATGGCGGCCCCCCGGACCTGCCAGCTGGAGGCGTTCACCTCGAGGCGGATGGGGCGGCCGAGTTCGTCGATGGCCAGGTCGACGGAGCCCCGGTGGTCGCCGTTCGGGGCGGTCAGCTGGGCGACGTACCGCCAGCCCGAGGGGCCGGGGGCGCAGTGGAAGTGCTCCTCGCCGAGCGGGGTGTGGTCGTGCGGGTCGTGGAGGGAGTAGCGGCCGCGGGGCATCGTGTCGGTCCTTGGATGGGTACGGGGCAGGCCCCCGGCATCTCGCCGGGGGCCTGCGTGACGTGCTGCTGCTCCTGCCGCTGCTACTGCCGTGCGGGGATCAGTAGCGGTAGTGGTCGGGCTTGTACGGGCCCTCGACCTTGACGCCGATGTACTCGGCCTGCTCCGGACGCAGGGTGGTGAGCTTGACGCCCA
>NZ_JBEZLA010000142.1:0-2904 GCF_040651925.1 Streptomyces sp. NPDC048349
TTCAACACGGCGGACACGTGCGGGACGCCCGGGGGGTAGGGGTGGTTGTCGTGGCTGGGCGCGTCGAGCTGGGCCTGATCGGCGGGGTCGACCGCTTCCGGGGCGTCGGCCCCGCCCCCGGACTCCGTCCGGGGGGACCCCCACTCCTCGTGCAGGCGCAGGCCGCGCAGGAAGGCGGTGGCCTGGGTGCGCAGGTACGCGCCCAGCACGTCACCCGCGCATCCCGTCATTGCCATCGGGTCATGGTTTGGCTGAGCCACGCCGGCGCCTCCGGGCGTCTATGAGCATCTCCTGAACGTGCCGCAGCGGCTGGCCTTCCGCGTCCGTGCTGTGCCGGGTCCATTCGCCGTCCGGGCCCAGGTGCCAGGAGGAGGTGACGTCGGACATCCCGGTTTCCAGCATCCGGTCCAGGGCCGCGCGGTGGGCCGGGTCGGCGACCCTGACCAGTGCCTCGATACGGCGGTCGAGGTTGCGGTGCATCATGTCGGCGCTGCCGATCCACACCTCGGGTTCGCCGCCGTTGCCGAAGGCGAAGACCCGGGAGTGCTCCAGGAAGCGGCCGAGGATCGAGCGGACCCGGATGTTCTCCGAGAGCCCGGCCACCCCGGGCCGCACCGCGCAGATGCCGCGCACCCAGATGTCGACGGGCACGCCCGCCTGGGAGGCCCGGTAGAGCGAGTCGATGAGGGCCTCGTCGACGATCGAGTTCATCTTCAGGCGCACGTACGCCGGGCGGCCGGCCCGGTGGTGGGCGGCTTCCTTGTCGATCCGCGCTATCAGCCCGTCGCGCAGCGAGCGGGGCGCCACCATGAGCCGGCGGTAGGTCTCGCGGCGCGAGTAGCCGGACAGCCGGTTGAAGAGGTCGGAGAGGTCCGCGCCGACCTGCGGGTCGGCGGTGAGCAGGCCGAGGTCCTCGTACAGGCGGGCCGTCTTGGGGTGGTAGTTGCCGGTGCCCACGTGCGAGTAGCGGCGCAGCTGGTCGCCCTCCTGGCGGACGACGAGCGACAGCTTGCAGTGGGTCTTGAGGCCCACCAGCCCGTAGACGACGTGGCAGCCGGACTCCTCCAGCTTGCGGGCCCACTTGATGTTGGCCTGCTCGTCGAAACGGGCCTTGATCTCGACGAGTACGAGGACCTGCTTGCCGGCCTCGGCGGCGTCGATCAGCGCGTCCACGATCGGGGAGTCGCCGGAGGTGCGGTACAGCGTCTGCTTGATCGCGAGGACGTCCGGGTCGGCGGCGGCCTGCTCCAGGAAGGCCTGCACCGAGGTGGAGAAGGAGTCGTACGGGTGGTGCAGCAGCACGTCGCGCTCGCGCAGCGCGGCGAAGATGTCCGGAGCGGACGCGGACTCGACCTCGGCCAGGTCCCGGTGGGTCCCGGCGATGAACTTGGGGAACTTCAGCTCGGGCCGGTCCAGCGAGGCGATGCCGAAGAGGGCGGTCAGGTCCAGCGGGCCGGGCAGCGGGTAGACCTCGGAGGCGTTGACCTTCAGCTCCTGCACCAGCAGGTCCAGTACGCCCGGGTCGATGGACTCCTCGACCTCCAGGCGCACGGGCGGGCCGAAGCGGCGCCGCATGAGCTCCTTCTCCAGGGCCTGGAGGAGGTTCTCGGCGTCGTCCTCCTCCACCTCGAGGTCCTCGTTGCGGGTCACGCGGAACATGTGGTGCGCGAGCACCTCCATGCCCGGGAAGAGCTCCTCCAGGTGCGCGGCGATGACGTCCTCCAGCGGGACGTAGCGGTGTGGGGAGGCCTCCAGGAAGCGGGAGAGCAGCGGCGGGACCTTGACCCGGGCGAAGTGGCGGTGGCCGCTGACGGGGTTGCGCACGACCACGGCCAGGTTGAGGGAGAGGCCGGAGATGTACGGGAACGGGTGCGCGGGGTCGACGGCCAGCGGGGTCAGCACCGGGAAGATCTGGTTGCGGAACAGGGTGAACAGGCGCGCCTGCTCCTTCTCCGTGAGGTCCGGCCAGCGGATGAGGTGCACGCCCTCCTCGGCCAGCGCCGGGGAGATGTCCTGCTGGAAGCAGGCGGCGTGCCGGGCCATGAGCTCGCGCGAGCGGGTCCAGATGAGGTCCAGCACCTCACGGGGCTGCAGGCCTGAGGCCGAACGGGTGGCGACGCCGGTCGCGATGCGGCGCTTGAGGCCGGCCACGCGGACCATGAAGAACTCGTCGAGGTTGCTCGCGAAGATCGCCAGGAAGTTGGCGCGCTCCAGGAGGGGTGTCGTCGGGTCCTCGGCGAGCTCCAGCACCCGCTCGTTGAAGGCGAGCCAGCTGCGCTCCCGGTCGAGGAAGCGGCCGGACGGCAGCTCCCCGCCGTCCTTGTCGTCGTAGGCGTCCAGATCGGCGTCGAGGTCGGGCTCGAGGTCGACGTGCGGGCGGTGCGCGCTGATGGAACCAAGGCGCGCGTGAGCTCCGGTGACGGCCATGCCCGGCGTTCCCGCGGGGGCGGCGGAGGTGTGGGACGGGTGCTGGGCGGGGACCTCGGTGGGGCCTGCGCTGGGCTTGTGGCTCATGACTCCATTCTTCCGCGCAAGCGGGAGGACAGGCGCGTCGGAAGTGTCGGCCGTCAGTCGGAGTCGGGGGTGCATGCGGGGAGGGTCGCAAGTGCGTCTGAATGCCGGGTTAAGGGTGGGTGGCGTCCTGGGTGTGCGGCGTTGGGCGGCGGGGCGTGGGGCGTGGGGCGCGGGGCGGGGGGCGGGGGCGGGGGGCGGTCGGGGTGCGGCGCCGTTGCGTGGGATCCGCCCCCGGGCCCCGCGCCCCTGACGCCGGCGGGCTGGACGGGCGCCGGCGGGGCGGGGAGGGCGCCGAGGGGCTAGGGGGTGTCTGACGGAGGTCCGTGGTGAAGGAGCGGTGTCCGGTGCGTGCTCTCGGCGTGCCGGCCGGATGCCCCCGTACTGGACGTA
>NZ_JBEZLA010000143.1:0-2812 GCF_040651925.1 Streptomyces sp. NPDC048349
GCCTCGCCCCAGCCGTCGTCATCACCGAGCGCCTCCGACCAGTTCGCAACGAACCCGCGGATGAACTCCCAGGCGCCCCTGCGGCCTTCAACACCTGCAGCGAGCGACCGCACCATATCGAACTCACGTGTCATGCCAGGACGATATCGGCTCCACCCACGCAGCCCTCGGGCACCTGCACGGAGCGGTCGACACGCCGGTACTGGTGCTCTCGGAACTCGGCTCTGGCACGGATCTTGGGGAGCCGTCGCGGAGAGTCATCGTGGCGTTCGATAATGGGCTCCACACCTACTGTGCTTCACTGAACTTTGACGGTGCTGGCGTCCAGGGCGTGGACCTGTGCTGGGTCGAGGTGGAGTTCGTACGCGGTGTAACACTCGCTGATCTCTGTTCCTACCGCAGCGCCACATGGACACAGCCGGTTCAGGCCGCTCTGTCCATGCCAGCCGCAGCAGCCCGTGTGGTCTCCCTCAAGGTCGGGCAGCAAGTGAGGTGCGTCGTCAGGATGGAGGACGATCGGGTTTCGGGGACCTGCGGAAGTCAGGAACCCCTCTCCGTCCGGATCGCCGACACAAGGCCCGCCGGGAAACACTGCGACGGGTTCGTCGGTCGGTAGGAACGGGGCTCCCCAAGGCTCGGGCTCCAGGGCATAGAGCCCCGCATGCATCGTGGCCGGGGCCCGGCGGTACCCGTCGGGTCCGATTCGCCCGTCGAACTCTGGCCTGACCAGGGGCTCGGACAGCTGCACAGCCCTGGTCAGAGGGCGGGCGCAGGCGGCACACACGAAAGTGATCACACGAAGTTCTAGCCCGCCGAAGCCCCATCGGCAAGAGCCTGCTTCCGGGCTACTGCAGCAGGATCATCTTTCGAAGGAGGTGGAAGCCGGCTCGTCCGTAGAGCTGTCTCTTGATCTTTTTGATGCGGTTCACGGCGCCTTCGATGCTGCCGGAGCTCCAGCTCAGGGTGAGGCCGGCGGTCACGGCGTCGAGGTCTCGGCGCAGGTGGAGTGCGAAGCCGGTGAGCCCGGGCAGTTGGCTGGCATCGACCGTGTCGATCCAGGTGGGGAGCGTGGTGCCGAGGCGGCCGGTGAGGATCTCGCCGAAATCGCGGACGTGTCTGGTAGCCGTGTCCGGTTCGGGACAGCGGGTCAGGACGTCCTTGAGGCCGACGCGGCCTTCCTCGCTCAGGGCGGCGGGGTGTCGGGTGAGCCAGCCCGTCACTTGTCGTACCGTCGGCGGCCGCGGCGGTGCTGCGGAGGGAGCCCGGCGCAAGGTCGCGATGTGCGCGCGGACCATGCCATAGGTGACGGGAGCCTGCTCGGCGACCAGCTCGCCGTGGAGCCGGGTGACGCTGGTGCATCCCTCGGCGAATCGGCGTTCCAGGTAGGGCTTGTAGGGGTCCAGCCTGCTGCTTCGGGGCCGGTTCTCACGGATGGTGTCCTGCCAGCGTGCGGCGTTCGCGTACCGGAGGACGGTGTTCAGGCCCCAGCCCAGGTGCCGGGCGATCGCCCGACGTGAGTGCCCCTGGGCGAGCATCTCGTGGACCAGGGCGTGTGCGGCCTTCTTGCGCTCGGCCCGCCGGCCGACGGGATCTGAGTCGTCCTGTGGCCGACCGGAAGCTGGTCGGGTGTCCTGCGGCAGCAGGCCGCTGGGCGTCGGGTTGCGCAGGCAGTCGCGATGGGCGGCGACGCAGGTCTCCACGGCCCGGCCGAGGCCCTGCCACAGATGGAACCGGTCCGCGACCTGCAGAGCGCCGGGGGCACCGCGCCGAGCGCCTTCGGCGTAGGCGCCCGCCCGGTCCCGGCAGATGATCTCCACGCCGGGATGGCGGACCAGCCAGGCGGCCAGCGGGCCGGCTTCACGGGTCTGAAGCACATCGACCACGCGACGATCTTCGACGCTGGTCAAGACGGTGGAGTAGGTCTGGCCGCGACGGATCGCGAAGTCGTCCACGCCCAGCACCCGCGGCGTGCTGAACCGCGGATCGGGCAATGCCATGACCCTGCGTAACAAGGTCATCCGTCCCGCGCCGAAGCCCAGCTGGGCCGCCAGCCGAGCGCCGGCCCGCCCGGCCAGGGCGAGCCCCACCCGTTCCAGAGCGTGGTTGAGCCGCGTGGTGAACCGTGCGTGCGGGGCGGCCAGTCGGGCGAACGGCTCGGCGAACGTCCGGCGCGGGCAGTCCGCCGACCCGCAGATGAAGCGCCGGACCGTCAGCCGGATCACAAAGCCCTGGTCAGCCAGAGGAAGGTCCCTCAGCCTGCGCTGGTAACGGTCGTGGACTCGGCCCGAGAATCGGCCGCAACCCGGACACGTCGCCCCGGCCGCGCGGCCTCTCCCCACCACCTCGACCCTGCCGAACGCGGCCGTAACCGCCTCGACGTCCACCTCGTCGATCCCGTCGAACACCAGCGAGTCCCAGAATGGTGCGTCGGTCTGCATGACCAGCACCATCGCCGTCCACAGACGGCCAGAGAGCGAACGGAATGCACCTGAGGGAGCGTCACTTCCGGATGTCAGACACCAAGGGGTACGCCGTCTCGCACGAGCCAGTCCCTCGCAATCGAACACCGAGGTAACGCTCCGCGACGGCTCCCCAAGATCTGTGCCAGAACCCGGAACTCAGTGACATTTCCACTCGGCTAGATCAACATCCGCTGCCGAAACTCGGCATCAAACGCTCTTCGTCATCACCTACGAAGCCAGTGATGTCGTCACCCAGCCGGAGCGGGTGCAGGTCGCGGCGCATCCGTGCCTGATCGGCGATGATCGAGGCGTCCTTCGCGTCAGTCTTCCCCTCGCCTCGGTATCTGCCC
>NZ_JBEZLA010000144.1:0-2034 GCF_040651925.1 Streptomyces sp. NPDC048349
GCATCGCCGCGGCGAAGTACTCGGCCGAGAACGACTACGTCGAGCTGCCGGAGAACCCGGCCCAGCAGGTCGTCGACCTCGTCGAGCAGCTGCGCTCCGCGTGGCTTCTCGGGGGTCCTCGGGGCTATTCGGGGTTCGGGCCCGTGGCCACCGGGCGCTCGGGGTCCGCGCACCACTCCGACCAGCTGCCCGCGTACAGGTCGGAGGCGATGCCCGCCACCTCCAGGGCCAGCACCTCATGGGCGCCCGAGACGCCCGAGCCGCAGTACACGCCGACCGGGGTGTCGCCGGTGGCGCCGAGCGCCGCGAAGCGCGCCCGCAGGGCGTCGGCCGGCAGGAAGCGGCCGTCGGGCCCCGTGTTCTCCGCGGTCGGGGCCGACAGCGCGCCCGGGATGTGGCCGCCGACCGGGTCGATCGGCTCGACCTCCCCGCGGTACCTCTCCCCCGCACGCGCGTCCAGGAGCACCCCCGCACGCGCCCGGGCGGCCGCTCCGTCCGCGTCGAGCAGCCCGATCGCTCCCGGAGTTGGCTTGAAATCGCCCTCGGCCGGGCTCACCCGGTCGGCCGATACGTCACCCCCCGCTGACGTCCACGCGGCCAGGCCGCCGTCCAGGACCCGTACGTCCTCGTGGCCCGTCCACCGCAACAGCCACCACGCCCGGGCCGCGGACCAGCCCTGGCCGCCGTCGTACACGACCACCGGCACGTCCGCCGAGACCCCGGCCCGTCGCATCACGGCACCGAAGGCCTCCGGGTCCGGCAGCGGGTGGCGCCCGCCCGACCCCGCCGGACCAGCCAGTTCGCGGTCGAGGTCGACGTACACCGCGCCGGGCAGGTGCCCGGCCTCGTACGCGGGGCGCTGGTCGGGGCCGCCCAGCTGCCAACGGATGTCCAGCAGCACGGGAGGCCGGGAACCGGCCAGTTCGCTCATGAGTTCGGCGGCGGAGAGGATCGCTGTTGTCGCAGTCATACCGCCCATCTTCCTCCCCGCCCGGCACTCGCGTGACAAACCCGTCACCGGCCGGGCGCACCGATCCGGTCATCTCTCTCCCGGGCCCCGACCGTGCGGCCCGGTCGGGGCGCGCCGGGGCTCCCCGAGTGGAAGCATCAGCAGCGGCACCGGCACGACGGAGGAGACGGCTGACATGACCGAGGCAGCGGAAGCAATGCGGCGCACGCCCGGCACCCCGTGCTGGGTGAGCCTCATGGTGCACGGCCTCGGGACCACCGAGGACTTCTACGCCGACCTGTTCGGCTGGGAGTACGTACCCGGCCCCGAGCAGCTCGGCCCGTACGTCCGGGCCCTGTTGGACGGCCGCGAGGTGGCCGGCATCGGCGAGATGCCGCCCGACCGGCACCTACCGGTCGCCTGGACCACCTACCTGGCCACGGACGACGCCGACGCCACGGCGGAGGCGGTCCGCTCGTGCGGCGGCACGGTCGCGGTGGGCCCGCTGGACGCGGGCATCGCGGGGCGGGTGGCGATCTGCTCCGATCCGCTGGGCGCGATCTTCGGGCTGTGGCAGGCGCAGAGCCACATGGGGACCCGGCTGCACGGCGCCCCGGGCACTCCGGTCTGGAACGAGCTGGTCACCCAGGACACCTCGACGGTCGGCAAGTTCTACGAGCACGTCTTCGGCCACGAGGCGCAGACGCACTCCACCGCCTCGGACGACTTCGACTACGTGACGCTGCTCCTGGAGGGCCGCCCGGTGGCGGCCGTGCACGGCGTCGGCCGCTCGCTGCCGCACGACCGGGGCCCGCACTGGATGGCGTACTTCGAGGTCGAGGACACCGACACGGCCGCCGCCCGGGTGTGCGACCTGGGCGGCCGGATCGTGCAGCCGCCCCGCGAGGGGCCCATCGGGCGGGTGGCCACGGTCGCGGACCCCGAGGGCGCGGTGTTCACCCTCGTACGCTCACGGTCGCGGAAGCCGGCCTAGGTCGTCTCTTTCGGATCTTGCCGGTTAAGCCCGCGTCGTCCGGTGCCGTGCATCGCAAGGCGGAGGGGCTCCCGCGTACTGGACGTACTCG
>NZ_JBEZLA010000145.1:0-2028 GCF_040651925.1 Streptomyces sp. NPDC048349
GCGGGGAACTGGTAGCGCAGGGGCCAGAGCTCGACGCTGCTCGCATGATCACTCAAAAGCACTGTCGCAGGATGTCACATGCAGCCCGGTAACCCCAGGTCAGGAGTCTGCTCCGGTCATGGAGGCTGAGCGAGGACGAGGGTCCGCAGGTGCGCGAAGGACGCCCCGCCGTATGACCGGCGTTTGAGCAGCTTGATGCGGGTGACCTGGCCTTCGACGGCGCCGGAGCTCCAGGGCCGGGTGAGGCCGTTGACAACAGCGTCCCAGTCGTTCTGGAGGAAAGCGGCGAAGCCCTGGACCGGCTGTGGTCCCTGGTCGAGGGCTCGGGTCATCCAGTTTGTGAGGTCCTGACCTCGGCGTTCTCGGGCGATGGCGCTGAACTCGTGGGCGAGGTCGCGGGCGGTGGCCAGGTCGGGGCAGCCGTCCAGGATGCTGTCGAGCTGTTCGCGCTGGCGGTTGGTCAGCGTGTCGGGGTGGCGCATGATCCAGGTGGTGATCCGGCGGGGGCCGGGGATCGGCCGTGCGGGTTCGGGGGCGGCGGTGCCGGCGTGGAGGGTCGCGATGTACTTGGTGACCACGACGCGGCTGCCGCGGTAGCCGCGTTCTCGGATCTCGCGGCAGAGGGCGGCAGCGTTGGTCGCGCCTCCGCGGAAGCGGTGTTGCAGGTAGGGCTTGAAGCGATTGATGTGGCCGTTGGGACGGCGTTCGCGAGCCGAGGCGAGGATCTGGTCGAGGTCGGTGGTGAGGTAGTGGCGGACAGTCTTGCGGTCCCGTCTCGTGCGGTCGGCGATTCGACTGATCGTCCAGCCGCGTTCGCGCAATTGGTGGATGTCGCTGTGCCATTGGCGGACGCGGGCCAGGAGCTGGCCGTCCGGTGGGTCGCTCGGCTCCAGCGGCCCGATCAGCGCCGCCAAGGACGCGGGGTCCGACGGCTCCTGGGTCTGGTCCGTCTCGGCGTCATTACACAGGCAGACGCGGTGTTGGTGGGCGGTTCGTTCGACGGCACGGGCCAGCGAGTGGAGCAAGTGCCACCTGTCTGCGACCTGGATCGCGTCGGGTGCCGCGCGGGCGGCGGCCTGCCTGAAGGTGCTTGACCGGTCCCGGCAGATGACCTCGATCTCAGGGTGGTCCGCAAGCCAGGAGGCCACGGTGTCCGCGGTGCGGTCGGGCAGAAGGTCGATGGGCCGGCGTGTTCTTTCGACGTCGATCAGGACAGTGCCGTAGGTGGCGCCCTTGCGGAACGCGAACTCATCGATCCCCAGCACCCTGACCTGGGCAGACGTCGGGTCCGGAAGCCGCCGGAGTTCCCCGGGAATCACGTCCCGGCTCGTCCGCACCGGCAGGTAGTCGGCGAGCCGGGCACCGGCCCGGCCGCCGACTGCCAGCCCGATCGCCTGCACCATCCGGGCCAGGGCCGTCGTCCGGCGCCGGTACCACGCGGTCAGGCTCGGCACCTGTTCCGCCATGGTCCGGCGGGTGCACAGGCCGTTGTCGCAGAAGACCCGGCGGACCCGCAGACGCAGCAGCACCCGCCGACCGCCCAGCGGACGGTCGGCCAGGCGCCGCATGTACCTGCTGTGCACGCGTGAAGCGATCACACCGCACGAGGGACATGCCATCGTCCGCTGCCGAGCATGCAGATCAATCCGTACCGCATCCCAACGACGCCCCACCGCGTCGATGCCCAGCCCCTCAACATCAGGCCACACCAGATCCCAGAACCGTTCGTCCCCCACGAACACCATGCCGAGGAAGGGACATTGCCGGGCATGACGGATGTTTCGAACTGACCTTCACGAAATATCCGCCACAGCCTTTTCAAGAATCCCCATCAGGTGATGTGGCCCCTTGAAAATCGCCACCCGGGCTCAGGCGTTTCCCAGACCTGCTCATCTTGATTCCCCACCCAGGCTCGCCGATCTGAGGACGGGCACCATTCGGGAGGGCCGCCCGATGGCCAGCCAGGGGTCGGCCCGCCCAACGGAGTGAACTCGCCACTCACCTTGGGCCGTGGTGTTCGGTCGTAAA
>NZ_JBEZLA010000146.1:0-1662 GCF_040651925.1 Streptomyces sp. NPDC048349
GCCTTGAGCACCTCGGCGTCGTAGCCGTACATGCCCTCGCCGTGGGAACCGTCGTCCGTCTTCAGCGGCTTCCCGCCCACCAGCGCGACGATCTTGGCGTGGCAGGCCTTCTCCACGTCCTGGAACTCGGTCCACACCTCGGCGATCTTGTTGCGGCGCTCGAGGTTCTCGTCGATCAGATCGCCGTCCTCACGCCACTTCTCGTCCTTGTCCGTCTTCTCGCGGAACGCCTGCGCTTCCGCCTTCAGGCTCTCCAGCTTCTTGATGACCGGCGCGGCGTCACGGGAGTAGGTGCCCAGGGCGCCGGCGATGGTGCACATGTCGGAGCTGAGCTTCAGCCCCAGGTCGGAGACCGGCTTCGTGGTCGCGAACAGCTGGTCGGCTTCCGGCGCCTGGTAGAAAGCCTGCAGACCGCCGAAACTCGTGTGGACATCCGAGGTCTTCGCCGCGACCGCCGCGCCGCCCGACGAGATCGCCTTCACCTTCTCGTCCAGCACCGCCAGATTCCCGGTGAAGACCGGCACCTCGGCCGGATCGACCGGCGCGTCCCCGCTCACTTGCTGCCCCCCGGCTTCTCGCGCAGCACCTCAAGGTTCACGGCCCGCGCCGCGTCCTGGGCGGCCTTGGCCTGGTCCAGATCGCCTTCCAGGTACTCGTTCGTCGCCTTCACCGCACCGAGGATGCACGCCTCGATCCGCTCCGCCATCGACTTGAACTCCGGCTTGCGTTCCGTCAGATACTCACCCAAAGCAGCCGCGACCGGACCCAGCGCCTTCTGCGGCGCCAGGTATGCCGCACCGGGCGCCGGCCCCGCACCCGGAGCCAGCGGCCCCTGCGGGCTCATCCCCGACTGCGAACCCGGCACGGCCGTGCCCGCAGCCTGCGCCGCCTCCGACATCGCGGTCAGCAGCGCGTTCAACGCCTTCTCCAGCTCGCCCGCGTTCGTACCGACCGTCTTCAACTGGCCCTGCACACCCTGCGGTTTGATGTCCCACGACGTCATCGACGAACTTCCCCCGTGTACCCAACGTGCTGTCTCACCGGCTGGTTCAGCCGATGTTGTCGACCGCAGCCTTCGCCCGCTGCAGCGTCTGCCGCGCCGTCGCGTCGTTCTTCTCCAGCGTCGTGTTCAACAACTGGATGATGTTCTTGACCTCCTGCGAAGCGTTCTTCCACCGCAGCTCCTTGGCGTGGTAGTCATCCGCCACACCATCCGCCGCGAAGTCCGTCATCGCCGCCGCGACCTGCGCCTCACGCGCCGCGATCACCTGCTCCAGCTGCCCGATCACCGCCTTGATCCCGCCCTGCACCTCCGTCGAGGCACCCACGTCATACGCGCGACGGTCCGTCCCACCTGCTGTCATCACAACCACACTCCCCGTGAACGTGAAGAAGAAGATCAGCGACCGCGGAAACGCGCCGCGTCGAAGTTCGCCGCGCCCTGCGTCTGCCGCGCGTTCTCACCCTGCTCCTGGTCACCCGACCCGAACGCCTGCTCCATACCCGACTGACCGCCCAGGATCGCCGCCAGCGACGCGTTCAGCTCCTTCGCGATCCCGTCCGCACGCACCTTGAACGAATCGAACGCGACCTTGCCCTGCCCCTGGAACTTGCCCTCCAACGGCTGCGCCGCAGCCACCAGCTGCTTGATCAGCGAACCCA
>NZ_JBEZLA010000147.1:0-1595 GCF_040651925.1 Streptomyces sp. NPDC048349
CGTCGGCAAGGAGGCGGGTCATCGACCCCGAGCGCTCCCGGCTGACCGAACTGTTCACCACGGGGATGACCGACGAGGAGCGGGCCGCGATCCCCCGCCTGCCGGACGGGCGCTCCGGCCTGCTCGGAGTCCTGATCAGGGACCCGCGCCCGCTCCTGCTGGACGACCTCGCCCACGACCCCCGGGCGGCCGGATTCCCGCCGGGCCACCCGCCCATGCGCAGCTTCCTGGGCGTGCCGATCCGGGTGCACACGGAGGTCTTCGGCAACCTCTACCTCACCGAGAAGCACGGCGGCGGGCCCTTCACGGAGACCGACCTGTCCCTGCTGCGCGTCCTGGCCTCGCAGGCGGGCATAGCGATCGGCAACGCCCGGCTCTACGAGACCGCCCGCCGCCGGGAGCGCTGGATCGAGGGCGCCGCCGCCGTGACCACGACCCTGCTGACCGGGCGCCCGGCGGCAGACGCGCTGATGTGCGTGGCCGAACGGGCCCGGCTGCTGGCGGACGCGGCGGCCGGGGTGATCCTCCAGCCGACCCCGGAGGGCGGCATGGAGATCGTGGCCGCCTCCACCCACGGGGATCCCGGGGACCTGGTGGGGACGGCGATCGCCCCCGGTTCGCCCGTGCTGGAGCAGTTGCTGGGCGGCGAGCCGGTCTTCATAGAGGACTCGGCCACCGACCCCCGGATGACCACGCACGTGCGGGAGCGGTTCGGGCCCAGCATGATGCTGCCGCTCCAGAGCGGCGGCCAGCTGATCGGCACCCTGGCCCTGCCGCGGGCCCGGGGCGGCCGCCCCTACGACGCGGTGGACCGGCTGCTGGCCTCGCAGTTCGCCTCCCAGGCGGCGCTGGCCCTGGTCCTGGCGGACGCGCAGCACGACCGGGAGCAGCTCGCGGTGTACGAGGACCGCGACCGGATCGCCCGGGACCTGCACGACCTGGTGGTACAGCGGCTGTTCGCGACGGAGATGATGCTGGAGAGCACCCGGCGCCGCTCCTCGAACGCCCCTTCCGGCGATCTGGTGGGTGACGAGCTCGGCCTCGCCGTCGACGAACTGGACTCCACCATCCAGGAGGTCCGCACGGCCATCTTCGCCCTCCAGCAGCCGCCGACCGACGCCCCGACGACCTTCCGCGGCCGGGTCCTGCGCGAGACGGGCGGCGCGGCGGTGCTCATCGGCTTCCAGCCGTCGGTGAAGTTCGCGGGAGCGGTGGACGCGCTGCTCCCCGAACCGGTGGCGGACGAGCTGCTGTCCGCGCTGCGCGGGGCCCTGGCCGCGGCGCACCGGCGCGCCGACGTCACCTCCATCGACGTGGAGGTGGACGCCGGCCCCACCGGGGTCCGCCTGACGGTGGCGGACGACGGCCGCACGGAGTCGGGGGCGCGCGGGACGACGATGACGTGGTCGTCGGCGCTGTAGCCCTCCCGGGCGGGGTGGCGGGCCCCGACGCGGCGGACCGGTTCGCGCTGCGCCGGCACCGTGTGAGCCGGGGCCCGGAGCGGGGCTAGGGGGTGTCTGACGGAGGTCCGTGGTGAAGGAGCGGTGTCCGGTGCGTGCTCTCGGCGTGCCGGCCGGATGCCCCCGTACTGGACG
>NZ_JBEZLA010000148.1:0-1559 GCF_040651925.1 Streptomyces sp. NPDC048349
CCCCCGTACTGGACGTACTTGGGCTTTCGGCCGGTGCGGCGAGAGTGCGTGCCGGGCACCGCGACGCCGCGGACCTCCGTCAGACACCCCCTAGCTCGCCTGGGCGCTGACGCCCAGGTTCTGGTGGATCTCGAGCGTCGCGGTGGAACGGTTGAGGGTGATGTAGTGCAGGCCCGGGGCGCCTTCGGCCAGCAGGCGCTGGGCCATGGCGGTCGCGTACTCCACGCCCACCTTGTGTCCGTCGGCGGGGTTGTCCTGTACGGCCTCCAGGCGGCGGGCCAGGGCGTCGGGGAAGCGGGCGTCGCTCAGTTCGGCGAAGCGGCGGATCTGGCGCGCGTCGGTGGCGGGCATGATCTCGGGGATCACCGGGGTCAGGCAGCCCACCGCGTCCAGCCGGTCGCGCAGCCGCAGGTAGTCCTCGACGTGGAAGAACATCTGCGTGATGGCGTAGTCGGCGCCGGCCCTGCACTTGGCGGCGAAGTGCCGGACGTCCTCGGTCCAGCCCGGGGAGCGCGGGTGCCGTTCGGGGAACGCGGCCACGCCCACGCTGAAGTCACCCAGCTTGCGGATCATGCTGACCAGTTCGTGGGCGTGGGTGAAGCCCTGCGGATGCGGGGTCCAGGTGCCCTTCGGGTCGCCCGGCGGGTCGCCGCGCAGGGCGAGCACGTCGCGGATGCCCGCGTCGGCGTACTGGCCGATGATGTGGCGCAGCTCGGCCCGGGAGTGGCCGACCGCCGTCAGGTGCGCGACGGGCCGCAGGGTGGTCTCGGCGGCGATCCGCTTGGTGACCTCGACGGTGCGGTCGCGGGAGGAGCCGCCCGCCCCGTAGGTGACGGAGACGAAGGAGGGGGCGAAGGCCTCGATGCGGCGGATCGCGTTCCACAGGGTGCGTTCGCCCGCCTCGGTCTTGGGCGGGAAGAACTCGAAGGAGTACGAGCGCCGGCCGCTGGCCAGGATCTCGCGCACACCGGGCCGTTCGGCCGGGCGGAGCCGGACCAGGGTCGGGCGTTCGGTGGGGCGTTCTGTGGGGCGTTCTGTGATGACGGCTGCCAAGGGATCGTTTCCTTCCGGTGTCAGCGTGCTCAGCGTGCGTTGAAGTACGTGGCCGCGGGGTGGTGGATGACGATCGCGTCGGTGGACTGCTCGGGGTGGAGCTGGAACTCCTCGGACAGGTGCACGCCGATCCGCTCCGGCCGCAAGAGGTCGGCGATCTTCGCGCGGTCCTCCAGGTCGGGGCAGGCGGGGTAGCCGAGCGAGTAACGGCAGCCCTGGTACTCGGTACGGAACATGCCGTCCATGGAGGCCGGGTCCGTTGCGGCGATGCCCAGCTCGGCGCGGACGCGGGCGTGCCAGTACTCGGCGAGGGCCTCGGCCAGCTGGACGGAGAGGCCGTGCAGCTCCATGTACTCGCGGTAGGCGTCGGCGGCGAAGAGCCGGGCCGTCTCCTCCCCGATGCGGCTGCCGACGGTGACGACCTGGAGGCCGACGACGTCGGTCTCGCCGGACTCCTCGGGGCGGAAGAAGTCCGCGAGGCACAGGCGGCGGCCGCGGCGCTGGCG
>NZ_JBEZLA010000149.1:0-1476 GCF_040651925.1 Streptomyces sp. NPDC048349
CAACCCGCACCAGACAGCGACCAGAAGCACCTGCCGAGACGGGAGGCGCGCCAGATCGCTACGCGCTCCTCACATCTCAGCGTCCGGCGGCCGTCAGGGGTCCAACCCGCACCAAACAGCGGCCAGAAGCGCATTCCACGCTGGTAGGCCCACCAGACAGCGATTAGAAGCGCACTCCACGCTGGTAGGCCCATCGGACAGCGGGCAGAGGCGCATTCCATGCCGGTGGGCCCACCAAGCAGCGGGCAGAGGCGCATTCCATGCCGGTGGGCCCACCAGGCAGCGGGCAGGAGCGCATTCCACGCCGGTGGGCGCACCAGACAGCGGGCAGAAGCACTTGGGGAGCGGGTGGGTGCGCACCTCATGGCTCGACCCTCGGGGATCGTGAAAGTCACTGGGTGGCGAGCAGGAGCAGGGCGGCGAGGGAGCCGGCGAAGACCACGACGTGGCGGAGGTTTTGGAGGTAGGGCATCACCCAGCGGGGGAAGCCCTTCTCCGCGGCGGCCAGCATGGACTTGACGTCGATGCGGGCCAGTTCGGCATCGCCGGCGCAAACGCTGCGGTCACGGACGGAACGGCCGTCAGGTTGCTGTAGAGGATCGCGCAGTTCACGAGGACGACCAGCGACTGGACGACCCACGCGACGGTCCCGCTCCACCCCACCCCCGCGAGGGTGACAACGGCGGAGAACGTCAGGGCGGTGGCTATGCCGACGGGCGCCCACGTCTCGTGACCACCCGCGTCGAGACGCATCCCGTTCTCGGCCATCACGGTGGTACGAACTCCCTGTCGGCCCAGCTCGGCTTCCACCGCGGCCTGTGCGCGCCCTCCGTACCGGCTCCGAACCAGCGGAATGCTCAGGAAGGCGAGCGCGATCAGCAACTGCAGCCCGGCAATGACGACGTCCATGGTGGTTCCTCTTTTTCTGGTTACTGCCTGGGGACGTCCCCACCATCCCGCCGCCCCCTGACGAACCACGGACCCACCACTGACAGCCCACTGACAGACCGCACAAGACCTCCCGCCAGACCCCCTGACGGCCGCCGGACACCGAAATGCGAGGGCGCGCGTAGCGATCTGTCGCGCCCACGCCGCGGAATGCCCTTCCGGCCGCCGTCCGGTGCGCCCACGCCGTGGAATGCCCTTCTGGCCGCTGTCTGGTGCGGGTTGGGCCCCTGACGGCCGCCGGTCGCTGAGATGTGAGGAGCGCGTAGCGATCTGGCGCGCCTCCCGTCTCGGCAGGTGCTTCTGGCCGCTGTCTGGTGCGGGTTGGACCCCGGACGGCCGCCGGACGCTGAGATGTGAGGAGCGCGTAGCGATCTGGCGCGCCTCCCGTCTCGGCAGGTGCTTCTGGTCGCTGTCTGGTGCGGGTTGAGCCACAGACGGCCGCCGGACGCTGAGATGTGAGGAGCGCGTAGCGATCTGGCGCGCTCACCGGCCCCGCCTTCGGCGGTCATGGGGCCGGGCGGGGCATGG
>NZ_JBEZLA010000150.1:0-1320 GCF_040651925.1 Streptomyces sp. NPDC048349
AGGTTGCAGGGAGCCACGCCCCCGCCCGGCCCCATGACCGCCGAAGGCGGGGCCGGCGGGCGCATCAAATCGCTACGCGCTCCTCAGATCTCAGCGTCCGGCGGCCGTCTGGGGTCCAACCCGCACCAGACAGCGACCAGAAGCGCATTCCATGCCGTGGGCGCACTGGACGGCGGCCGGAAGTGTCTGGCGAGGCCGTGGGCGCACTGGACGGCGGCCGGAAGTGTCTGGCGAGGCCGTGGGCGCACTGGACGGCGGCCGGAAGTGCTGGGGCGGGGGTGGGCGAAAATCAGACGCAGCGGCGGGGCTGCTCTGAAAGGCTGGTGCGTCAGCTCAGAGTCCGCAGTTCGTTCCAGGAGTGATCGTGATCCCCTCTCGGCTGGTTCCCTTGGTGGAGCAGTTCGACTTCGCCCGCGAGCGCCTCGCCAACCGGATGTCGGGGCCCGTCATGGACAGCGGTGACGGGACGGACACCAAGGTCGGTCCCATGACGGGCGAGGAATACCTCTGGGAGCCGGTGCGGGGGTGCTGGTCGGTGCGGCGGCGAACTGAGGGACCTGGGCCGCGCGCCACGCTCCTCGCCGGCACGGGTGACTGGGGCCGCGACGCAGCGACGTACCCGCACCCCTGGCCGCCGCCGTTCACCACCATCGCGTGGCGCCTGAGCCACCTCAGCGAAATGCTGACCTTGCGCGCCGACCATACGGCCGGCAGCCGCACGCGGACCCGGGACGACTATCCCGTCACCGGGGACGTCGACGAGGCAGTCGCAGCCTTTGACACGGCCGCCGCTGCCTGGCGGAAGGCGCTGCTGAGCGTCGACGACGCCGCACTGGACACCATTGGGTACTGCACCTACCCCCACGGCGGCGACGCGGAGGAACCCTTCATCAACATCGCATGGTGGGTGAACCAGGAGGTACTGCACCACGGAGCCGAGATCGCCCTGCTCCGCGACCTCCACCGCGAAAGCCAGCACTGACGTCCACCCACCCGTCCCCCCTCCCCGCACACACAGTGGCCTCCACCCCTGACGGCCGCCGGTCGCCGAGTCGCGCCCACGCCGTGGAATGCCCTTCTGCCCGCTGTCTGGTGCGGGTTGGGCCCCGGACGGCCGCCGGACGCTGAGATTTGGGGAGCGCGTAGCGATTTGACGCGCCGCCCGTCTCGCCGGGTGCTTCTGGTCGCTGTCTGGTGCGGGTTGGACCCCGGACGGCCGCCGGACGCTGAGATGTGAGGAGCGCGTAGCGATTTGATGCGCCCGCCGGCCCCGCCTTCGGCGGTCATGGGGCCGGCGGGGGCGTGGCTCCCTGCAACCTG
>NZ_JBEZLA010000151.1:0-1302 GCF_040651925.1 Streptomyces sp. NPDC048349
GGCGGTTTCTAGGGATCGTCGCAACACGTAGTCGGTTTGATCAGGTCGCGAGGAGTTTACGCAGGCGCTCGGCTGGGGTTTCCCAGTCGAGCGTTTTGCGTGGGCGGCCGTTGAGCTGGGCGGCGACGGCGTCGAGGTGGTCGCGGGTGTGGACCGAGAGGTCCGTGCCCTTCGGGAAGTACTGCCGTAGCAGGCCGTTCGTGTTCTCGTTCGAGCCGCGCTGCCAGGGGCTGGCCGGGTCGCAGAAGTAGACCGGGACGTCGGTGGCGACGGTGAAGGAACGGTGCGAGGCCATCTCGGAGCCTTGGTCCCAGGTCAGGGACCGTTTCAGGTGGGAGGGCAGGGTCTGGACCGTGGCGATGAGCGCGTCGCGGACGTGTTCGGCGCTGCGGCCGTGGGGCAGGTGCAGGAGCATGACGTAGCGGGTGGCGCGTTCGACGAGGGTGCCGATCGCCGAGCTGCCGTCCTTGCCGATGATCAGGTCGCCTTCCCAGTGGCCGGGCACGGCCCGGTCTCCTGCTTCCGCGGGCCGCTCGCTGATCATGACCATGGGGTCGGCGAAACGGGACTGGCGGGAGGTGGCCTGGCGGTGGGGTTTGCGGCGGGCGCGTCCACTGCGCAGGGCGCCGGCGAGCTCTCGCCGCAGCTCTCCTCGTCCTTGAACGTAGAGAGCCTGGTAGACGGTCTCGTGGACCACGTGCATCTCCGGCCGGTCGGGAAAGGTTCTGCGCAGAGCCTGGCAGATCTGCTCCGGGCTCCACCGCTGGTCCAGGCCCGCCTGGACGGCGGCCCGCAGCTCGGGGTTCTGCCCGATCTTGCCGACCTTGGGGCGTGGGCGGCGGGCATCGGCGCGGGCCTGGGCGGCGAAGGGCCGGTACTGACCATTGCCGGGGTGCCGGTTGCGGCGGACTTCACGACTGATGGTGGAGGGGCTGCGGCCCAGCTCGGCGGCGATCGCACGGATCGTCCCCCGCTCACGCAGCCGGTCGGCGATGTGGATGCGGTCGGCCTCACGCAGGTACCGCGATGACACGGAAGGCGGCACCACCGCATGCAATGGTGGTGCCGCCTTGTTCCCGCCCGACGTATTACGTCCGTTGCGCCAGCGTCTGCCGGTCTTCGGGTTGATCCCGACGATCCGGCACGCTTCCTTGTTGTTCAGGCCTTGCCGCATGAGCTGGGAGTATGCCGCCCGCTCCTGAGTGAGCTTCCTGGCTCCCTGCGGCTTCCGGTCCCCCCGGATCTCGAAGTCCATCGCACCCCTTGTGCTGGGGCGTTGCAACGACTCCTAGAACCCAAGCT
>NZ_JBEZLA010000152.1:0-1295 GCF_040651925.1 Streptomyces sp. NPDC048349
CCTGGGGTTGTTCCGTTTTGGCGGACAGGTGTGTTGTCTTGATTCAGGCGGTGGTTGGTTCGTACTGGGCTGGGCTTTGGTAGCCGAGGCTGCTGTGGAGTCGGCGGGTGTTGTACCAGCCTTCGATGTACTCGAAGATCGCGGTTCTGGCGGCGGTGTGGGTTTCCCAGGCGTGCCGGCTGACCAGTTCGTTCTTCAGGGTGGCGAAGAAGGATTCGGCGAGGGCGTTGTCCCAGCAGACGCCGGTGCGGCCGACGGACAGCCGGATGTTGAAGGATGCGGCCAGGCGGGCGAAGTCGCGGCTGGTGTACTGCATTCCGCGGTCGGAATGGAAGATCACCGGTCCTTGGGGCCGGTGCCGGCGGCAGGCGGCTTTGAGGGCGTCGGCGGCCAGGGATGTGCCCAGGTGGTCGGCGGTGGCCCAGCCGATGACCTTGCGGGTGGAGATGTCGATGACGGTGGCGAGGTAGAGCCAGCCCTGGCCGGTCGGGATGTAGGTGATGTCTCCGCACCAGCGGGCCCAGCTGGTCTCCCAACCCGGAGCGAAGTCACGTTGCAGCAGGTCAGGGCGGTCAGCCGCCCGTGGATCGGGGATGGTGGTGCGGTGGCGCCTTCGGTGGAGGCCCTGCAGTCCGGCGGCCCTCATCAGACGGGCGACTCTGCGGCGGCCGCAGGCCTGGCCCTCGCGTTTGAGAGCGGCGTGGATGCGTGGGGCGCCATAGGTTCCGCGTGAGCGGGCGTGGACCTGGGTGATCTGCTCGGTCAGTTCCCGGTCGCGGGCAGCACGCGGTCCGGGCGTGTTCTTCAGCCGCTGGTAGAAGGCGGACCGGGAGACCTGCATCAGCTCACACGCGCGTTTAACGTTGTGACCTGCACGTTTCTCCGCCTCGATGAACGGGTGGACCGTCACCGGGTCTCCCTCGCGAAGAAAGCCGTAGCCCGCTTGAGGATGTCGATGTCTTCCTTCAGGCGGCGGTTCTCCCGCCGCAGAGCGGCCAGCTCGGCCCGCTCGTTCAGCTCCAGATCACTCTCTTTGGCCTTGGGCTCGTTGTCCTGACCCTGGGCCTGGGCCACCCACAGCCTCACCGCGGTCTCAGTGAGGTCGAAGTCCTTCACGACCTCGGGCACCGACCGGTCACCACGACGGCACAACTCCACGATCTCCGCCTTGAACTCCGGCGTGAACTGCCGCCGCGGCCTGCGCGGCTTCCTGTTCGCCATGTTCTCCATCATGGACATCCCTTCCCGGGCACGCGCCCAGATCTCCGGATGTCCGCCAAACCGGAACAACCTCA
>NZ_JBEZLA010000153.1:0-1123 GCF_040651925.1 Streptomyces sp. NPDC048349
ACGATCGCCTGGTGCTTCATCTTGGCCATGTCCGAGGCCATGATGATGTCCTTGTTGCCCGTGGTCGTGATGAAGATGTCCGCGGTCTCCACCACATCGTCCAGCGTGGCGACCTGGTAGCCGTCCATCGCCGCCTGCAGCGCGCAGATCGGGTCGATCTCGGTGACGATGACCCGCGCGCCCTGGCCGCGCAGCGACTCCGCACAGCCCTTGCCGACGTCGCCGTAACCGCAGACCACGGCCACCTTGCCGCCGATCAGGACGTCGGTGGCACGGTTGATGCCGTCGATCAGCGAGTGGCGGCAGCCGTACTTGTTGTCGAACTTCGACTTCGTCACGGCGTCGTTCACGTTGATCGCCGGGAAGAGGAGCTGGCCCGCCTGGTGCATCTCGTAGAGGCGGTGCACACCGGTGGTGGTCTCCTCGGTGACGCCGCGGATGCCGGCGGCGAGCGTGACCCAGTCGATCGGGCTGTCGGCCAGCAGGCGCAGGACGAGGGCCATTTCCTCGTTGTCGGCGGTGGCCGGGTCGGGGACGGCGCCGGCCTTCTGGTATTCGACGCCCTTGTGGACGAGGAGGGTGGCGTCACCGCCGTCGTCGAGGATCATGTTCGGGCCGTCGGCGCCGGGCCAGGTCAGCGCCTGCTCGGTGCACCACCAGTACTCCTCCAGCGTCTCGCCCTTCCAGGCGAAGACGGGGATGCCGGCGGCGGCGATCGCGGCGGCCGCGTGGTCCTGAGTGGAGTAGATGTTGCAGGAGACCCAGCGGACCTCCGCGCCGAGGGCGACCAGGGTCTCGATCAGGACGGCGGTCTGCACGGTCATGTGCAGGGAGCCGGTGATCCGCGCGCCGGCGAGGGGCTGGGCCTGCGCGTACTCGGCGCGGATCGACATCAGGCCGGGCATCTCGTGCTCGGCGAGGGTGATCTCCTTGCGGCCGAACTCCGCGAGGGTGATGTCGGCGACCTTGTAGTCCGTGAAATCGGCAGGGGTCTGGCTGGTCATGGTGACGTACTCCGGTGGTGGATGGCGGGGCTAGGGGGTGTCTGACGGAGGTCCGTGGTGAAGGAGCGGTGTCCGGTGCGTGCTCTCGGCGTGCCGGCCGGATGCCCCCGTACTGGACG
>NZ_JBEZLA010000154.1:0-1047 GCF_040651925.1 Streptomyces sp. NPDC048349
CTGGATTCGGCGATCGTGCACGCGTCGAAGATCCTGCCGATCGCCCGGTTCGACGAGGAGCAGGTCAATACCGCCCTCGACCTGATCTACGACCGGCGCACCGAGGACTACGACCCGCTGAAGAAGCTGATGGCCCTGTTCGAGGGGGTCAACACCAAGTCGCTGAAGGCGGGCCGGGCCGAGGAACTCCTCGCCCTGCCCCTGGACGAGCGCCTGCAGCGCCGGATCATCGACGGCGAGAAGAACGGCCTGGAGGCCGACCTCGACGAGGCACTGCAGACCCGGCCGGCGCTGGACATCGTCAACGACACCCTGCTGGAGGGCATGAAGGTCGTCGGCGAGCTGTTCGGCTCGGGTCAGATGCAGCTGCCGTTCGTGCTGCAGTCGGCCGAGGTGATGAAGACGGCGGTGGCCTACCTCGAGCCGCACATGGAGAAGACCGACGACGAGGGCAAGGGCACCATCGTGCTGGCCACCGTCCGCGGGGACGTGCACGACATCGGCAAGAACCTCGTCGACATCATCCTGACCAACAACGGCTACAACGTCGTCAACATCGGCATCAAGCAGCCGGTCTCGGCGATCCTGGAGGCCGCGCAGGAGCACAAGGCCGACGTCATCGGCATGTCGGGCCTGCTGGTGAAGTCGACCGTGATCATGAAGGAGAACCTGGAGGAGCTCAACCAGCGCAAGCTGGCCGCGGACTACCCGGTCATCCTCGGCGGCGCCGCCCTCACCCGCGCCTACGTCGAACAGGACCTCCACGAGATCTACGAAGGCGAAGTCCGCTACGCCCGCGACGCCTTCGAAGGCCTGCGCCTGATGGACGCCCTGATGGGCGTCAAGCGCGGAGTCCCCGGAGTCGAGCTCCCGCCCCTCAAGCAGCGCCGCGTACCCAAGCGGGAGACCCCGCTCCTCCTGGCGGAGCCCGAGGAGGGCGGCCGCTCCGACGTGGCCGTGGACAACCCGGTGCCCGCCCCGCCGTTCTGGGGCACCCGGGTGGTCAAGGGCATCCCGCTCAAGGACTACGCCTCCTGGCTCGACGAG